>NZ_BAAJYS010000008.1:0-55813 GCF_057543315.1 Acidovorax sp. KPB24-07 | reverse complement strand
GTGGGCACCCGCATCACCAAATCGAGCGCAACAAGGCTGGGACGACGCCGTGATGCGCGCGCTGGACAAGACCGAGACCCTGCCCCGCGATGTGGACGGGCGGGTGCCTCGTCCCTCGTCATTCGGATTCCACCGCGGGATTGAGGCTGGCCGCCGTGGTTGCGTTGCCGGTTGCCGGTTGCCGGTTGCCGGTCGCCCGGGATGCTCTTCAGGCGCGCGCGCCGACGGCCACTGGCCATCCAGCCCCAGCCAAAGCGACCAGGCAAGCCGCAACAAAAAAGGGTTTCAAGCCGAAATGGCTTGAAACCCATATTCTTATAGGGCATTTTGCTATTTTTTCAATAGCAAATACCGCCAACCCAAGGTGGCGGCCGGCGCCGTGCGCCGGCCCGCCTTCCGCCCGGTCCCGATCTCAGTCGCGCCGTTCGATCATGCGGTTGACGCTCAAGGCCCCCAGCGTGCAGGCCGCTGCGGACAGCAGGTACAGGCTCACCGCAAACAGGCCGAAGTGTGCGGACAGGCCGAGCGCCACCAGCGGTGCGAATGCCGCGCCCACCAGCCAGGCCAGGTCGGCGGTGAAGGCCGCGCCGGTATAGCGGTACTTGGACGCGAAATTGGCGGTCACCGCGCCGGCCGCCTGGCCGTACGACAGGCCCAGCAGCACGAAACCGATCAGGATGAACGCATCCAGCGCCACGGCGCCGCCACCGATCAGCGTGGGCGCGAAACCGCTGTAGACGGCGATCATCACCGCCAGCACGCCCAGCGTGGTGCGCCGGCCCAGGCGGTCGGCGATCACGCCTGACGCGATCATGCTGCCGATGGCCAGCACGCCGCCGATCAGCTGGACGAACAACACGTCATTGATCGGCTGCTCGGGGTACAGGGCCGCCCAGGACAGGGGAAACACGGTCACCAGGTGGAACAGCGCGTAGCTGGCCAGCGCCGCGAAGCCGCCGATGAAGACGTTGTATCCCTGCGTGCGCACCATCTCGCCGATGGGCGTGGGTTCCAGTTCGCGCTCCTCCAGCAGCTTGGTGTACTCGTCCGTCACGACCAGGCGCAGGCGGGCGAACAGCGCGACCACGTTGATGGCGAAGGCCACATAGAACGGATAGCGCCAACCCCAGGAGATGAAGTCTTCCGCCGACAGGCTGGCATGCAGGAACAGGAACAGGGCACTGGCGATGATGAAGCCGGTGGGCGCGCCCAGCTGGCCCAGCATGGCATACCAGCCGCGGCGGCTGGCCGGCGCGTTCAGCGCCAGCAGCGAGGGCAGCCCGTCCCACGAACCACCCATCGCCACCCCCTGCAGGATGCGGAACAGGGCCAGCAGCACGATGGAATAGGCCCCCAGGCTTTCATACCCGGGCAGGAAGGCCATGCCGGCTGTGGAAAAACCCAGCAGGAACAGCGCGGCCGTCAGCTTGGTGCCACGGCCCCAGCGGCGCTGCATGGCCATGAACAGCGCGGTGCCGAAGGGGCGTGCGACGAAGGCCAGCGAGAAGACGGCGAAGGCGTAGAGCGTGCCCTGCAGCCGGTCCACGAAGGGAAAGAACACGGTGGGAAAGACCAGCACCGAGGCGATGCCGTATACGAAGAAGTCGAAATACTCGGAAGCGCGGCCGATCACCACGCCGATCGCTATCTCCTCGGGAGCGACGGGGGAGTGTCCGTTCTGTACGGGCCGGGAGTCTTCTTCCGTGGTGGCGCGCGATGAAGATCCGGGAAAATGCTGTGTCAATGTGGTCATCGGCGTGCTCCTTTTTGAATGCACCAGCAGTTTTTGCTTTGGCGGGCCAGTGAACTGTCTCTGGCAGCCGCAACCCACTGTAGGACAAAACGTCCCATTCACACCACAATGGTTTTCACGTAGATTCGACGCCGTCCCGCGGCCATCCGTGCCGCCTTCCACCTTTCTTGCCCGGTATGCCCTCCACCCATCGACTTCGCGGACTGCTCGCAGTGCCCGCGGCCGCGCTGCTCGCCGGCTGCAATGCCGTCGTGCTCAGCCCCTCCGGCGACATCGCCGCACAGCAGCGCGATCTGATCATCGTCTCGACCGTCCTGATGCTGCTGATCATCGTGCCGGTGATCTTCCTCACCTTCCTGTTCGCCTGGCGCTATCGCCAGGCCAACACCGAGGCCGAGTACCAGCCGGACTGGGACCACTCCACAGGGCTGGAACTCATCATCTGGTCGGCGCCGCTGGCGATCATCATCGCCCTGGGGGCCATCACCTGGGTCAGCACCCACAAACTGGACCCCTACCGCCCCCTGGACCGCATCAGCGAAGGTCGTGCCGTGCCGGAAGGCGCCAAGCCCCTGGTGATCGAGGTCGTCGCGCTGGACTGGAAGTGGCTGTTCCTGTATCCCGAGCAAGGCATCGCCACGGTGAACGAGATCGCAGCGCCGGTGGACCGCCCGATCCAGTTCAAGATCACCGCCTCGACGGTCATGAACTCGTTCTACATCCCGGCCCTGGCCGGCCAGATCTACGCCATGCCGGGCATGGAAACCAAGCTGCACGCCGTGATCAACGCGCAGGGCAACTTCGAGGGCTTCTCCGCCAACTACAGCGGTGCGGGCTTCTCGGGCATGCGCTTCCGTTTCCATGGCGTGGACCAGGCGGGCTTCGACCAGTGGGTCAAGCAGGCCAAGGACGCCGGCGGCGAACTGGGCCGCGACGGCTACCTGCAGCTGGAAAAGCCCAGCGAACGCGACCCCGTGCGCCGCTGGGCCACCGTGGCCCCCGGCCTGTATGACGCCATCCTGAACCGCTGCGTGGAAGCCAACCGCATGTGCATGAAGGACATGATGGCGATCGATGCCAATGGCGGCCTGGGCAAGCCCGGTTCGTTCAACGTGGCCTCGCTGGACGACGCCACCCGCTCGCGCCTGGGCCTGGCCGACACGCCCGCCCGCAGCTACGTGGGCGCCATGTGCACCGTCACGAACCCCGAGGGCGCCGCGACGGCCTCCCCGGCCCCTGCCACGCAGCCGATCTAAGCGGCACGCGTTCAGACCCCTCACTTTTCACGCGCCAACGGCACGCGACCTCCGATGTCCGATCCTACAGACCTCACCCGACTTATCTTTGGCCGCCTCTCCTGGGAGGCCATCCCACTGCACGAACCGATCCTGATCGCGACGTTCGCCGCCGTCGTGCTCGGCGGCATCGCCGTGCTCGGTGCGCTGACGTACTTCAAGCTATGGGGCTACCTGTGGCGCGAGTGGTTCACCAGCATCGACCACAAGAAGATCGGCATCATGTACATCATCCTCGGGCTGGTGATGCTGCTGCGCGGCTTCGCCGACGCGATCATGATGCGGATGCAGCAGGCCATCGCCTTCGGTGACAACCCCGGCTTCCTGCCGCCGCACCACTACGACCAGATCTTCACTGCCCACGGCGTGATCATGATCTTCTTCGTGGCGATGCCGCTGGTCACGGGCCTGATGAACTACGTGGTGCCGCTGCAGATCGGCGCGCGCGACGTGGCCTTCCCGTTCCTCAACAACTTCAGCTTCTGGATGACCACCAGCGGCGCCGTGCTGGTGATGGCCTCGCTGTTCGTGGGCGAGTTCGCCAAGACCGGCTGGCTGGCGTATCCGCCGCTCTCGGGCATCCTGCACAGTCCGGATGTGGGGGTGGACTACTACATCTGGTCGCTGCAGATCGCGGGGGTGGGCACGCTGCTGTCAGGGGTCAACCTGCTGGTGACCATCGTGAAGATGCGCGCGCCCGGCATGAGCCTCATGAAGATGCCCGTGTTCACGTGGACCTCGCTGTGCACCAACGTGCTGATCGTCGCCGCCTTCCCGGTGCTGACGGCCGTGCTGGCGCTGCTGTCGCTGGACCGCTACGCCGGTTTCAACTTCTTCACGAACGACTTCGGCGGCAACTCGATGATGTACGTGAACCTGATCTGGATCTGGGGCCACCCTGAGGTCTACATCCTGATCCTGCCTCTGTTCGGCGTGTTCTCCGAAGTCGTCTCCACGTTCAGCCGCAAGAAGCTGTTCGGCTACGCCTCCATGGTCTATGCCACGGTGGTGATCACCATCCTGTCGTACCTGGTGTGGCTGCACCACTTCTTCACGATGGGCTCGGGCGCCAGCGTGAACTCGTTCTTCGGCATCACGACCATGATCATCTCGATCCCGACCGGGGCGAAGATCTTCAACTGGCTGTTCACCATGTACAAGGGCCGCATCAAGTTCGAGGTGCCCATGCTGTGGACCATCGGCTTCATGGTGACCTTCGTGATCGGCGGGATGACCGGCGTGCTGCTGGCGGTGCCACCGGCCGACTTCGTGCTGCACAACAGCCTGTTCCTGATCGCCCACTTTCACAACGTGATCATCGGCGGCGTGGTGTTCGGCCTGTTCGCCGGCATCAACTACTGGTATCCCAAGGCCTTCGGCTACAAGCTCGACCCGTTCTGGGGCAAGTGCTCGTTCTGGTTCTGGCTGATCGGCTTCTGGATGGCCTTCATGCCGCTGTACGTGCTGGGCCTGATGGGCGTCACGCGCCGCATGAGCCACTTCGAGGACATGTCGCTGCAGATCTGGTTCCAGATCGCCGCCTTCGGCGCCGTGCTGATCGCCCTGGGCATCGGCAGCTTCCTGATCCAGCTGGTGGTCAGCTGGCGCAACCGCGAAGCCCTGCGCGACACGACGGGTGATCCATGGGGTGGCCGCACGCTGGAATGGTCCACGTCGTCACCGCCACCTGCCTACAACTTCGCGTTCACGCCGCAAGTGCATGACAACGATGCCTGGCACGACATGAAGCAGCGCGGCTACGAGCGTCCGCTGAGCGGCTTCATCCCGGTGCACATGCCCAAGAACACGGCCGCTGGCGTGGTCATCGCCGGCATTTGCACGGTGCTGGGCTTCGCGCTGATCTGGCACATGTGGCTGCTGGCCGGCGTGTCGTTCGCCGCCCTGCTGGTCGTGAGCATCGCCCACACCTTCAACTACCAACGCGACTACTACATCGATGCGGACACCGTTGCCCGCACCGAAGCCGATCGCACCCGTCTCCTGGCCAGCCATGTCTGATACCACCGCACTCCACCACCCCGGCGCCTCGGGCGCCCCGGCGAAACCGGTCTTCCACCTCACGGAAGAACACCATCCGCAGAACGGCACCCTGCTGGGCTTCTGGATCTACCTGATGAGCGACTGCCTCATCTTCGCCTGCCTGTTCGCCGTCTACGGCGTGCTGGGCCGCAGCTACGCCGCCGGCCCGTCCGGCGCCGACCTGTTCGACCTGCCGCTGGTGGCGCTGAACACGTCCATGCTGCTGCTGTCGTCCATCACGTATGGCTTTGCCATGCTGGAGATGCAAAAGAAGAAGGTCAACCGCACCATCGTGTGGCTGGCCATCACCGGCCTGCTGGGCGCGGCCTTCATCGGCCTGGAGCTGTACGAGTTCAACCACCTGATCCACGAAGGCGCCGGTCCGCAGCGCAGCGCGTTCCTGTCGGCCTTCTTCGGCCTGGTGGGCACGCACGGCCTGCACGTCACCTTCGGCATCATCTGGCTCGTCGTGCTGCTGTTCCAGCTCAAGAAGCACGGCCTGACCCCCGCCAACCGCCGCCGCCTGCTGTGCCTGTCCATGTTCTGGCACTTTCTGGACGTGGTCTGGATCGGCGTCTTCACCTTCGTCTACCTGATGGGAGTCCTGCCATGAGCACCCCCCACAACCACCAGAACCTCACCGACACCCACGATGGCCACCACGGCCACGACGACCACCACGATCACCACCATGAAGACGATGGCGCCAGCCACGGCTCCATGCGCGACTACGTGATCGGCTTCGTCGCATCGGTCATCCTGACCGCCATTCCGTTCTGGCTCGTGATGGGCAAGGTGTTCGAGCAGTCGAGCACCACGGCCCTGGTGATCCTGGGCTTCGCCGCGGTGCAGATCGTGGTGCACATGGTGTACTTCCTGCACATGAACACCAAGTCCGAAGGCGGCTGGAACATGCTGGCACTGGTCTTCACCGTCGTGCTCGTGGTCATCACGCTGGCGGGCTCGCTGTGGGTGATGTTCCACCTCAACCACAACATGATGCCCATGTCGATCCACGACATGAAGAACATGCCTTGACCCCGATCTCCGGCAGCGCGACTGCATCCTCTCCCGCGCCCGCCATGGGCGTGGACAGGCCCGCCCCGCCCCGCTCCCGGGCCGGACTGGCCGCGATGGGGGTGTGCGCGCTGCTGGTGTTTGCCACGCTCGTGGCGCTGGGCAGCTGGCAAGTGGCACGCCGCGCCTGGAAACTGGATCTCATCGAGCGCGTGGAGAAACGCATCCATGCCGCTCCCACCGCCCCCCCCTCCCCCGCCGAATGGCAGCGCAGCCCCGATGCGGCGCGCGACGCCGAGTACCGCCATGTGCGCCTTCGCGGCACCTTCGACCACGCCAAGGAGGCACTGGTACAGGCCAACACCACGCTGGGCGCCGGCTTCTGGGTGGTGACGCCGCTGCGGCAGGCCGATGGCACGGCCGTGCTGGTCAACCGGGGATTCGTGCCGCCGCAGGCCCGCGATCCCGCCGCACGCGCCGCCCCCGCGCCCCAGGGCGAGACCGAGGTGACCGGCCTGCTGCGACTGAGCGAGCCCGTAGGTGGGTTTTTGCGGCACAACGACCCCACCGCCGACCGCTGGTTCTCCCGAGATGTGGCCGCCATTGCCGCCGCGCGCGGCGTGGCCGGCATCGCGCCCTATTTCGTGGACGAGGACGCCGCCCCCCGCTCCGCCGCACCCACCGCCACCACGGGCACGTCAGCGGACGCCCTCCAGTGGCCCGTCGGCGGCCTGACGGTGGTGCGTTTCCCCAACAGCCACCTGGTCTATGCCATCACCTGGTACACGCTGGCCCTGATGGTGGCCGCGGGTGCCTGGTACGTATGGCGCGACGACCGCAGGCGCCGCCAGCACCACGCTTCGCCCGCCACCGATGCCGCTGTCCCCTGACGCCCCGGCCGAACGGCCCGCGCCGCGCACGCGGGCGGCAGTAGCGGACTCCACCGGGCTCAAGAACCTGCAGCAGCTGATCCAGCTGCGCTGGATCGCCGTGATCGGGCAGCTTTTCACCATCGAGGTGGTGCACTACAGCCTGGGCATCATCCTGCCGCTGCAGGCCATGCTGATGGTGCTGGGCGCCTTGGTGGTGTTCAACACGGCCAGCCTGCTGCGCTGGCGCATCGGCCGCCGCGTGCGCAACGTGGAGCTGTTCTTCGCCATGGTGGTGGACGTGGCCATGCTCACCGCCCAGCTCTACCTGAGCGGCGGCACCACCAACCCGTTTGTCTTCCTGTACCTGCTGCAGGTCACGCTGGCCGCCGTGCTGCTGCGCGCGGGCTACACCTGGACCATCGTCGCCATGACGGTGGCCTGCCTGTGCGGGCTGGCCCTGTTCAGCCGCCCGCTCGCCCTGCCGCTGGACCACGACCGGGGGCTGTACAGCCCCTACGTGCTGGGCATGCTGGTGTGCTTCATGCTGAACGCCGTGCTGCTGGTGATCTTCATCACGCGCATCGGCCGCAACCTGCGCCAGCGCGACGCCCGGCTGGCCACCATGCGCCAGCGCGCCGCGGAAGAAGACCACATCGTGCGCACTGGGCTGCTGGCCTCTGGCGCGGCGCACGAGTTGGGCACGCCGCTGTCCACCCTGGCCGTGATCCTGGGCGACTGGCGCCGCATGCCGGCCCTGGCGCAGGATGCCGAGCTGCAGGCCGAGATCGCCGAGATGCAGGCCCAGGTGCGGCGCTGCAAGACCATCGTGAGCGGCATCCTGCTGTCGGCTGGAGAAACCCGGGGCGAGGAATCGATGCAGACCACCGTGTGCACCTTCCTCGACCAACTGGCCGAGGAGTGGCGCAGCACGCGGCCCGTGGGCACGTTCGCCTACGACAACCAGTTCGGCGAAGACCGCCCCATGGTCTCGGATGTCACCCTGCAGCAGATGGTCTTCAACGTGTTGGACAATGCACGGGATGCGTCGCCGCATTGGGTGGGTCTGGCAGCTGAGCAGGAGGCCGATGCCCTGCTCATCACCGTCACCGATGCCGGCCCCGGTTTCGCCCCGGCCATGCTGGAGCAGTTCGGCAAGCCCTACCAGTCCAGCAAGGGCCGGCCGGGCGGTGGGTTGGGGCTTTACCTGGCCACCAACGTGGCGCGCACCCTCGGGGGCACCATCACCGCGCGCAACCGCGCGGCCGGCGGCGCCGCCGTCACCATTACCCTTCCGCTGGCAGCCGTCGCGCTGCAGGAGACCCCGGACCATGGACGCTGACCGCCTGTTGCTGATCGTGGAGGACGACGAGGCCTTCGCACGCACGCTGGCGCGCTCGTTCGAACGGCGCGGCTACCACGTGCTGCATGCGGCCAACCTGCCCGAGGTGGAGGCGCTGCTGGACGGGCACACGCCGGGCTACGCCGTGGTGGACCTGAAGCTCAAGGGCGAGGCCTCGGGCCTGGCCTGCGTGCAGAAGCTCCACTCCGCCAACGAAGACATGCTGATCGTCGTGCTGACGGGCTTCGCCAGCATCGCCACGGCCGTGGAGGCCGTGAAGCTCGGCGCATGCCACTACCTCGCCAAGCCTTCCAACACCGACGACATCGAGGCCGCCTTCGGCCTGACCGAGGGCAATATCGAAGTGGAGCTGACCAACCGCTCCAGCTCGATCAAGACGCTGGAATGGGAGCGCATCCACGAGGTGCTGGCCGAAACCGGCTTCAACATTTCGGAAACCGCGCGGCGCCTCGGCATGCACCGGCGCACCCTGGCACGCAAGCTGGACAAGCGGCGCGTGAACTGAGTCCCGCTCCACCGGGCACCCCGCGCAGAGGGATGCCGGCCATGCCTGCCTGTACAAGCATCGACACCGATCGGAAGCATTGGTACGCTCACGCTGACCTGACAGCGGGGCCTTCGCCAAATCTGGCGCAGGCAGGAGAGCGCAGGCCGCCGCTGAAGGCCGGCGAGGCTCATCGACACCAAGGGAGAACAAACACCATGCGGCAATCCGAAAAGGCGCGTTGGGCTGCCAGCGCCATGCTGGCTCTGGCTTTCATTGCGCCCGCACACGCAGACCAAGACCTGCGCAATTGGGGCAACGACCCTTTCTTTCAGATCTCCCATGCCGTGGCGGACTGCCCGCAACCCCTGGGGCCGCTGCTGACCCGGCAGGAATGGCAGCGCGAGGAACACTACCGCGCTGAACGCGGCAACAGCTGCTACATCCAGGGCACTTGCCGCCTGTCCAGCGGCTATCGGTACGACGGCGAAATCAGCGAGGCCGTGAAACGGCGACTTACCCACATCGCGGAGCAGACGCAATGGGACCGCAAGTCGACCCTGTGGCTCATGCTCCAGCGACGCATCATCTACGTACAGGGCTGCGTGGCCGCCGACTTCGACCGGGAGGCATTCGTGAAACAACTGGCAGAGACGGCCGATGTGGTCACGGTGATCGACCAGATGGCGGTGCTCGGTCCCCCTGATGCGATCCGCTACCCGCTGGCACCGGCGGCGCGATCCCCTGCCGCCGAGGCAAAGCCTTAGCCACCACCGATCCATCTGCCCCCGGGGCAGATCTGTCCAAGGGCCGTGGGTCCTGATCTGGCACCGGAATGCCATCGCCCTGAGTCGCCCGCCCAGCGCCCTGGAATCGACGAGGCGCCCCACTCACACGTTCGCACGCGCGGCACCAGCAGCCGGAGCGGCAGCCATCTGCGCGTTGCCCGACGCCGCTTCAGCAGGTTCATCCCAAGCCGCTCCATCGAAAGCGGAGCGCTTGCGCCTCTTCCATGCGCGTCGCGGCCGTCCATTCCTGAGTTCAAAGGCTCCCAAAAGCGGTTTCCCAGGCCCACCCATGCCCAAATCCGTCTGCTCAGCCGAGGGGAAGGCGATCCTGCAGGCCGCCATGAACCAATATCGATGCGAGTGTTTTTAGCTTCGCCAGCAAGCGGCGTGGCTGAGCAGATAACGCAAGCAAAGCGAACGCACGGCTTCAAATCCTCTAAAAAAACCCCAAAAAACCACGGTTAATGCGGCAAAGCAGCCGGGCTTTTATCCGAAATATAAAAATGCGAATTAAAAAGCAGTTACAGAAACAATAATTTACACACCATACAAATAAAGATCAAAAAAGGCATCGACAAACAAACCTGTTTTTTTAGAAACTGAATCCGCAACAAAAACCCCCGAAAAAATTCAGATCGACCAAAAGCACGGGATCGGGGATCTTCAGAAAAAGGAATCGCTTTAATCCGCTGGATTTATCCAGTTGGGCGAAGCTTTGTCTTTTGCTTTCGCAATGGGTATTCACCCATTGCGAAAGCACTGCAGGCATGGGGTTGCGAACATGGAAAACAAACAGGGGAATTCCAATGCGGGTGGATTCAAGCCATTTTTCGATCGCTCCTGAAACGGTGAACAGCGCGAAGCCCCAAGCACCAAGGCAGCCTTCAGAAAATCCCACAGAAAAAGAAATATCCGGTGGCACCTACGCCCTCGGCAGCCATGTTCTGGGGCAGTACTCGCGTCGGGCAGAGGTTGTGCCGGACGGCGAAGCGCGGATGGACTTCAGGGCATTGGCTGCCGTGGCCGCATTCGAGCTCTGCGACCGGCTCGACCTGCAAATCCCCGTCGCGGTGCTGGACTTCTGGCGCAGCCGCGTGCCACGCACGTCGGGCTTCGAGGTGCGGCCGGCAGTGCATCAACCGATGTTCCGTGCCTTGTGGCCTGCCAATACCGATGCCCAATGGAGAAAATGCCCTGCCAACCAAGTTGGTGCATTCATCGATTTATCCAGAAAAATTCCCGAAAATGGTGCACTCATGGTGCAACTGGCGGACCACACCACTCCCATTGAAATCGGATCCGCCAAAATTCTGATCCACTGCCAACTGGAAAATGAAATAGCGTCCGCCGTGGTGATTGCCAATGCCCGCGATTTTGCAGCACCGGCCTGCAATGCCATTGCCGAGATGTACCTGGAAATCCTGTGCACCATGATGGGGGACAAGAATATATCCGCGTCGCAGGCAGCGGGCATTGGAGTTGCATCGCTTCAATATGCAATCAATATGCTCTCCGGCCATTCACACGAATATGGACCGTTTCTTTCGATTCCCGATTGGCTGGAACAATCGGCGGATCGCCACAGGGACAAGGTAGCGTACTTTTTCGGCAATTCAGCGCTCAGTTACCGGGACTTCAACGGCAAAGCCAACGCTTTGGCCGGCCTGCTGGCAGCCCGGGGAACCGGGTCGGCCACGCCCGTTCCGGTGCTGCTGGGCAACAGCCTGGAGCTGCCCGTCTGCTACTTCGCGCTGATGAAGCTGGGCGCTGCGTTCGTTCCTCTGGACCCGGGCTGGCCGATGGAGCGTCGCGAGCAAGCCCTGGAGGCGCTGAACAGCCACACGGTGCTGTGCACCGACGCTTCCAACGTACCGGCCAGCCACCGGAACCGTGCGGTGGCGGTCGACGTCGCCCTTCTCGACGGCACCTCGGCCGCCCGCATCCAGGCTCCTATTGCCCCTGAACAGGCCATCTACGGCATCTTCACTTCTGGAACGACCGGACGGCCCAAATGCGCCATGAACAACCATGCGGGACTGACCAACCGGTTCCAGTTCATGACGCGCTATTTCCACCGCGACGGCGGCATACGGTGCGTGCTGCAGAACACGCGGCACACCTTCGATTCGTCGGTATGGCAGTTGTTTTGGCCGCTGACGGCCGGGGGCAGCACCGTGATTCCGCAGGAGGGGGCCCACCTCGACCTCGAAGGCACGGTAGAGACGATTGCACAGCACGGCGTCGACATGACGGATTTCGTGCCCAGCGTGTTCAACCAACTGGTGGTGCTGGCAGAGCACAGCCATGACATCCGCCGTCGGCTCGCCACGCTGCGTGAACTGGTGGTGGGTGGCGAAGAGATCACGCCGCAAATGGTGCACCGGCTGCGTGCCATCCTGCCAGCGCTGCGCATCACCAATGCGTATGGTCCGACGGAAACCTCGATCGGAATGGTGTTCCACCCGGTCGAGGATGCCGACGGACTGTCGATCCCGCTGGGACGGCCGATCGACAACTGCAATGTCGTCGTCGTGGACTCGGCGCTTCGGCCCTTGCCGCCCGGCGCCCGGGGCGAACTGCTGGTGGGCGGCGTGTGCGTCGGTAACGGCTATCTGCACGATGCACAGCGCACGGCGGCCGCCTTCGTGGACAACCCTTTTGCCTCGATTGCGGGGGCCAAGCTCTACCGCACCGGCGACCTCGGCTACTTCGACAGCCTGGGCCGGCTGCGCTTTTCGGGTCGCAAGGATTTTCAGGTGAAGGTCGGTGGGGTGCGCATCGAACTGGGCGAAATCGAAAGCGCCGCGGAGCAATGCCCTGGCGTGAACCACGCCAAAGCGATGACCGTGGGCCAGGGTGACGACCGGGCACTGGCCTTGTTTGCCGCCGGCGATGCCGGCCTGACACGCGACGCGCTGGAATCCCACCTGCGCGGGGCATTGCCGCGCCACACCGTGCCGCGGCACATCGTGCTGCTGGCAGAGATGCCGACCACCGACAACGGCAAGCTCGACCGCAAGGCGCTGCTGAGCCAGCTCGAGCGCCCTGCCCTGGACACCTCGGCGGACACGTCCGTGCAGCAAGACGCGGCCATTTCGCTGGCCGATGCCGTGCTGGCGGTCTTTCGCCGTCAGTTGCACCAACCGGCCCTGGGCGCGGACGATCCATTTTTCGACCATGGCGGCGATTCGCTGCAGGCCGTGTCGCTGATCGTGTCGCTGGAAAAACGCTTTGGCGTGCCAGTGCGCATCGCGGAACTGATGGCGCAGCCGACCGCGCGGCAGATCGCTGGCTGCATCGAAGCGAAACAGCGTATCGCCACCCCGGGCCATTGCGAAGGCCGCGAAGAAAGCCAGGAACCCCAGGACGAACAGGCGATGGAACGCGATGCCACGCTGCCCGCCGGCTGGGTCGCAGCGCGCCGGTCGGATCACAACGCACCAAGGCAGCCTTCCAGCATCTTCATGACGGGTGCCACCGGTTTCGTGGGCAGCCACCTGGTTCGCGAAATCCTGTCGAGCGACGCCACCGCGACGGTGCATGCCCTGTGCCGGCATGCCGGCAACGCACAGTCGGCAATGGAGAAAGACTTGCAGGAACGAGGCCTGTGGCGGCCGGACTTTGCAGGCCGGCTGGTGGCTGTTCCGGGCGATCTGGGCCAGCCGGCCTTCGGCCTGGAAGCGGCCGCCTGGCGCCAGCTCTCGCAATCGTGCGACGCCGTGCTGCATTGCGGGGCGATGGTCAACTTTCTGTACGACTACGGCGCCCACCGCGCGACCAATGTTCTGGGCACCCGGGAGGCGCTGCGCCTGGCCCTGGAGGGCCGGGCCAAGCCGCTGCACCACATCTCCACCCTCGGGACGCTGGACCAGCACGCCGCGCTGCAGGCTTCGCCGCTCGCCGAGGACTTCGACCTCGCTCAGGGCGTCCGGCCCGCCAGTGGCTACAGCCGCTCCAAGTGGGCCGCGGAGCGCCTGCTCGACGCAGCGCGAAGGCAAGGCGCCCATGTATCGATCTACCGGCTGGGCGAGGTCATGCCGGCCGCCGCAGAGGGTCTGCTTCAGCGGCCCAATGAGCGCGCGCTGACCCACTTTCTGCTGACGGCCATCGCGCACCTGGGGGTCCGGCCGGCCGCGGAGATCGTCTCCGACTGGTCGCCTGCGGACTACGTGGCGCGCCGCGTGGTGCTCGCCATGCGTTCGCCCCAGGCATGGGGCCGCACCTTCCATTTGCTGCATCCACAGCGAATGGCCTTTCCGACGATCTTCGAAGCCGCCGGCACCCCGATGCCGCAGGTGTCCTGCACGGCCTGGATGGAGCGGCTCGATGCGGCCGTGGCAGCGGGCGGCCCGCGGGCACTCACCGTGGTCCGCCGCCTGCTGCCAGCCGCAGGCGATGAACGGGCCTTCGCCGACGCCCTGTCCGCACTGCTGACGGACAACCCCCGTCTTTTCCGGCGCGACGAATGTGCGGGGCTGGAGCAGGCTATGGCCGCGGAAGACGGCAGGGACTTCTCAGCCTCCATCGGCCGCTACGCGCGGCAGTTGCTCCGGTCCGGAGCCGCAGCGCCATCGGCCGTGCGCTGATCCCCTCGACTGCTTTGGTTTCCCGTATTTCTTTTCTTTGATCGACAGGAGTGGGCGCGATGCACTATCGACGGATGGGCCGGCTTGGCTGGCAGGTGAGCGAAGTGGGCTATGGCATGTGGGGGATCGCGGGAGGTCCGGGCAACTTCACTGGCGCCAACTACGAAACGGCGCCGCGCTGCCTGGAGCGCGCGGTGGAACTGGGCTGCAACTTCTTCGACACCGCCTGGGTGTACGGGCGCGGCATCAGCGAGCAGATGCTGGGCAGCCTGCTGCGTGCGCACACGGGCGACCGGCTGTACGTGGCAACCAAGATCCCGCCGAAGAACCGTGAATGGCCGCCCCGACCGAGCGACCGCCTGCAGGACGTGTTTCCGGCCGATCACATCCGCGAGTTCACGATGAAGAGCCTGGAAAACCTGGGCACGGATCGCATCGACCTGATGCAGCTGCACGTCTGGGAAGATCGCTGGGCGGACGAAGAAGAATGGCAGCGCGCATTGGGGGACCTGCGTGCCGAAGGGCTGATCGAGGGCATCGGCATCAGCGTCAACCGCTGGGAGCCGGACAACTGCCTGCGGGCCATCGACACCGGGCTGATCGACGTGATCCAGGTGATCTACAACATCTTCGATCAGGCCCCGGAAGACCGGCTGTTCCAGGTGGCTGCTCAGAAGGACATCGGCCTCATCGCGCGGGTGCCTTTCGATGAGGGCGGGCTGACGGGAACGCTATCCCACGACACGGTGTTCCCGGCCGAGGACTGGCGATCGACCTACTTCGGGCCGGAAAACCTTGGCCCCACCGTGGACCGCGCCGAGCGGCTGCGCACGGTGTTGCCCGAGGGCATGGCATTGCCCGAGATGGCGCTGCGTTTCATCCTGCACCACCCGGCAGTCTCGACGGTGATTCCCGGCATGCGCCAGCTGCGCAACGTCGAGGCCAATCTGAGCGTGAGCGACGGGCGCCGGATGGAGGCTCCGCTGCTGCAGACGCTGCGCGCGCACCGCTGGGACCGCTCGCCCACCGCGTGGTCCCAGTGAAGGGCCATCCGGCCGAGCCCCCTCTCGCCCCCTTTTTTCCGGAGCCTTGCATGAAACAGATCATTGCCCTGTGGGCGCATCAACGCGCGCTGTCCACCGCCTTCCTGCGCATGATGATCGAGCGCAACGACGTCACCGTGATCCATGAGCCCCTGGTGACACTGCTCGACACGGGCGAAGTGCCCCTGCCCGATGGTTCGGGCGGCCAGGTGGTGGTGCGGTCCGAGCGCGCCTTCTTCGACCACCTGCGCACGCTGGCAGCGCATCGGCCCGTGTTCTTCAAGGACACGGTGGAGCACCGCTACCGGTACCTGTTCGACCACCCCGAGGAGGTGGCGGACATCGAACACACCTTCATCGTGCGCGACCCTGCGCCGACGATCAGTTCGATGTACCACATGAAGCCGACCATCGCCTTGCATGAGGTGGGCTACGAACACCTTTTCGAGATCTTCGAGCTGGCCACCCGGCTCAAGGGGTCGGCCCCGGTGCTCGTCGATGCCGACCGCCTGGTCAAGACACCGCAGGCGGTGGTGCAGCGCTATTGCGAAGAAGTCGGCCTGCCTTTCATCGCCTCGGCCCTTCAATGGCAGCCCAGCGATCGGCCGGAATGGAGCCGCACCCGCCAATGGCATCTGGACGCGATGCGCAGTTCGGGCTTTGCGGCCACCGCCAAGGCGTACCCGGACACCGTGGCCAACAACCCGCTGCTGAAGGGGTACTTCGATCACCACTACCCGTTTTACCAGCAGCTCGTACAGCACGCCATTTGAGGTTCGCGCGTCCGCGCGATTGCCACCCAGTTCCCTTCCAGACACGTTCCGCCTTTCACGTCGTTCTCACCCCTTCCCAACCGAGAGAAAGCAGCCAACACCATGTCGTCGATCCAAGCCAATGCCATCGCCCCCCTCCGCCCCGTCGAGGCCCTGTCCTCCGGCGAACAGTTCGCCCAGGCGTACCTGAAAAAAAGGGGACACGACCGAAGTGCACTTCGACTTCACCATCACCGAGGCCTTCAAGCCCACGCAGGACCGGCCCCGCCTGATGGTGAGCCAGCTCTTCAGGAAGCGTCTGGTGAGCGAGACGCACAACCGCTTTTGGTCCGAGAGCCGCCCCCCCAAAGTGGAGACCGGCGGCATCCACGAAGGAGACTTGCGCCAGGAGGCCACCTTCCGCTTCGGCATGGGCGAAGGCATCGTGCGCCCGATCTCGGCCTGGGTCCAGCTGCCGCCGGAACTGGCGGGCGACGAGCGCGGCATCGCAGAATTCATCGACTACCGGCTTCTCGTGCGCCTGGCCACGGCGGAAAACCAGGCGCTCACCTTCGGCCCGCACGGCCTGCTCAACCATCCCGGCGTAACGCGGCTGCCCTACGCCACCAGCTACTTCGACGGCATCATGGCCGCCTGCAACGCGATCGAGCAAAACGGTGCCACCGCGCACGCCATGATCGTGAACCCGGTGGACTACTACCACGGCCTTCTGGGCAAAGGCATCCTGGGCGACCTGCAGCAAAACGGCACGAAGATCGTGCGCACCCGCATGGTGGCCCCGGGCTGTGCGCTGGTCGGCGATTTCGCGGTTGCGGCGCGCATCCTGCACACGGGCAAGTCGGTCATCCGCGTGGGCACGCCACCCGCCGGCACCTTCGCCACGGAAGGCACGGCGGTCTGCGCGGAGATCTACGAAGGGCTGGCAGTGCACCTGCCCACGCACTTCTTCCATGTCGTGAAGGCCGACTGAGCCCCGCAGCACCGCGCGCGGGATGGCCCGCGCGCCCACCGACAAGGACCGCCCCCATGAACGCCCCACAGACCGGCCTGGCTTTCTACCGGCCTTTCATGCCGATCTTCCTCGGCCTTTTCTTTTGCCATCTGGGCATCGGCGCCACGCTGTCGGTGCTGCCCTTCTACGTCAAGGACGCGCTCGGCGGCAGCGATGTGGACGTGGGCACCGTCATCGCCGCCATCGCGGTGGCGGTGGTGCTCACCCGGCCCGTCGCCGGCCGGCTGTCGGACCGCATAGGGCACCGGACGCTGATGCTGCTGGGCGCCCTCCTTTGCGTGCTGGCCGGCGCCGGCTACGCCATGGCGCAGCGGGTGGATGTGCTGACTGCCGTACGGGTGCTGCACGGCATGGGCGAAGGTTGCGCCTTCACCGCCGGGGCCACCTGGCTGGTGGGGCTTGCGCCCACAGCCCGGCGCGGAAAGATCATCGGGCTCTACGGGGTGAGCATGTGGTCGGGCGTGACGCTGGGGGCGCTGGCCGGCGCAGCGCTGATGCAGGCAGCCGGGTTCTCCGCCGTCTGGATGCTCTGCGTTGCCGCGCCCCTGGCCGGCTTCGCTTTCGTCATGGCCAAGCCCGCGCCCCCAAAGGTGCCCGCGGCGGCCAAAAGCGCGCTCTTTCCTCGGTCGGCGTGCCTTCCCGGCGTCACCCTGGCGCTGGGGTCCATGGGGTATGCCGCGCTGGCCTCGTTCGTCTCGCTGTACATGGCGGCCAAGGGCATCGACAACGGCATCCTGGCATTCAACGTGTTCGGCTTCGCATATGTGGGATCACGGCTTTTTCTTGGCCATTGGCCCGACCAGTTCGGGCCATATCGCGTTGCCCTGTGGGCGGCATTGGGCGAGGCCGTGGGCCTGCTGCTGCTCGCCATCGCGCCCAACCTCATGGTGGCGGTGCTGGGTGGGCTGGCGATGGGGCTCGGACTCTCGCTGTTCTACCCCTCGCTGGCACTGATCGTCATCCAGAAGACCGAGCCGGCCCACCACGGCGCCGCGCTCGGCATGTTCACCTCGTTCTGGGATCTGGGCATCGCTGCCGGGGGCGTGGTGGCCGGGTTCGTTGCGGCCCGCTTCGGCTATGCCGAGATCTACGGCGTGATGCTGGCGGCCACGCTGGCCAGCACGGTCGGCGTGATGCTGCTGTGGATGCCGCTGCGCGCTCGCGGGCGGCCATCGCTGCCGTCATGAGGCACACCCTCCGGCCACGCCCTCATATTCAGACACCTCTTTTTTCAAGGAGCCGACGACATGTTTCTCGATCATCTGCAGCGGCTGGAAGCCGAGAGCATTCACATCCTGCGCGAGACGGTGGCGGAGGCGGACAACCCCGTCATGCTGTATTCCATCGGCAAGGACAGCTCGGTGATGCTTCACCTCGCGATGAAGGCGTTCTACCCCGCACGGCCGCCATTCCCGCTGCTGCACGTGGACACGCTGTGGAAGTTCCGCGAGATGATCGCCTTCCGGGACCAGCGGGCGCGGGACACCGGCATGGAGTTGCTCGTGCACAGCAACCCCGACGGCATCGCGATGGGCATCGACCCGTTCGTGCATGGATCGGCGGTGCACACCGACCTGATGAAAACCCAGGCGCTCAAGCAGGCGCTGGACCACCACCGGTTCGACGCCGCCTTCGGCGGAGCGCGCCGCGACGAAGAAAAATCGCGCGCCAAGGAACGCGTGTTCTCGCTGCGGTCGGTGCACCACCGCTGGGATGCGCGGCGACAGCGGCCCGAGCTCTGGCGGGTCTACAACACCCGCAAGCACCAGGGCGAGAGCATCCGCGTATTCCCCCTCTCCAACTGGACCGAGGCGGACATCTGGCAATACATCGCACGCGAGCAGATTCCCATCGTGCCGCTGTACTTCGCCAAGGAACGGCCCGTGGTGGAGCGCAACGGGATGCTGCTCATGGTGGACGACGAGCGCCTGCCCCTCGCCCCGGGCGAACACCCCCGGATGCGGCGGGTGCGCTTTCGCACGCTGGGCTGCTACCCGCTCACCGGCGCCATCGAAAGCGATGCCGATTCGCTGGAGGCGATCATTGCCGAGACCCTGGCGGCGCACACTTCCGAGCGGCAAGGCCGGGCCATCGACCACGATGGCAAAGGCTCCATGGAACTGAAGAAACAGGCGGGGTATTTCTGATGAGCGGCACCCAACCCTCTCCCGCGCCGCAGCGCAGCCTGCTGCGCGTCATCACCTGCGGCAGCGTGGACGACGGCAAGAGCACGCTGATCGGCCGGCTGCTGTACGAATCCAAGAGCCTCTACGAGGACCAGTTGCAGGCGTTGGCCGCCGACTCCCGCAAGTCAGGCACGCAGGGCGGTGCGCTCGACTTCGCGCTGCTGGTCGATGGCCTGGTGGCCGAGCGGGAACAGGGCATCACCATCGACGTGGCCTACCGCTACTTCTCATCGCCCACGCGCAAATTCATCCTGGCCGACACACCGGGCCACCTGCAGTACACGCGCAACATGGCCACCGCGGCCTCCAACGCCGGCGCGGCCATGGTGCTGGTGGATGCGCGCAAAGGGGTGCTCAGCCAGACCCGGCGGCATGCCTACATCGCCGCGCTGCTGGGCATCCGGGCCCTGGCCCTGGTGGTCAACAAGATGGACCTGGTGGACTACCGCGAAGACCGCTTCGCCGAGATCGAAGCGGAGTTCTGCGCGCTGGCGCAGCAGATGGGCCTGCCTGCCCCGGTGTGCATTCCCATGTCGGCACTGCGAGGGGACAACCTGGTCGAGCGCAGCCTTCAAACGCCGTGGTACCAGGGGCCCACGCTCGGACAGTGGCTGGAGGCCACGGAGGTCGACGAGGCAGGCGCCGCGCGACAGCCGCTTCGGTTTCCGGTGCAATGGGTGAACCGGCCGAGCGAAGACTTTCGGGGCCTGGCAGGCACGGTGGCAGCGGGCAGCGTGCGCGTGGGTGACGCGGTGGTGGTGCAGCCCCGCGCCCAGCTGGCACGCGTGAAGCGCATCGTCACGTACGATGGGGATCTGCCGGCCGCCACGGCGGGCCAGTCGGTCACCCTGGTGCTGGATGCCGAGCTCGACGTCTCGCGCGGCGATCTCATCGCCGACCCGGCCTCTCCCGCGGAAGTGGCCGACCGCATCGAAGCCGACATGGTCTGGTTCAGCGAAACCCCTCTCTTTCCTGGCCGCGGGTACTGGCTCAAATGCGGCCCCCGCACCGTAGGTGCGACCGTCACGCGCATCGTCCACCGGGTGGACATCGAAACCTTCGACCGGCTGCCTGCGGACCAGCTCGACATGAACGCGGTGGGCCTGGTCGAGCTGACCCTGGACCAGCCCATCGCCTTTGACGCCTACGACCTCAACCGCGACGCCGGCGGGTTCCTGCTGATCGACCGGATCGACAACGAGACCTCCGGGGCGGGCATGCTCGTGCGTGCCCTGCGCGATGCCGACAACCTCGTTTGGCACCACACCCAGGTCAGCAAGGCGCAGCGGGCCGCCATCAAGCACCAGAAAGGCTGCGTGCTGTGGCTCACCGGGCTTTCCGGCGCCGGCAAATCGACCATCGCCAATCGGGTGGAGCAGCAGTTGCACCGGCGCGGCTGCCACAGCTTTCTGCTGGACGGGGACAACGTCCGGCACGGCCTCAACAAAGACCTGGGGTTCACCGATGCCGACCGGGTCGAGAACATCCGCCGGGTGGGCGAAGTCGCCAGGCTGATGGTGGATGCCGGGCTGATCGTGCTGGTGGCTTTCATCTCGCCGTTCCGTGCCGAAAGGCGTGCAGCGCGCGCGCTGCTGGAGGCTGGCGAGTTCCTGGAGGTGTTCATCGACGCGCCGCTGGAGCTCGCCGAGCAGCGCGACCCGAAGGGGCTGTACCGAAAGGCCCGCAGCGGCGCCCTGAAGAACTTCACCGGCATCGACTCGCCCTACGAGCCGCCGGAGCAGCCGGACATCCACATCCAGACGGCGTACATGTCGCCCGAACAGGCCGCCGACTGCATCGTCTCCCGGCTCATCGCCG
Source organism: Acidovorax sp. KPB24-07 (assembly GCF_057543315.1). Classification (NCBI taxonomy): domain Bacteria; kingdom Pseudomonadati; phylum Pseudomonadota; class Betaproteobacteria; order Burkholderiales; family Comamonadaceae; genus Acidovorax; species Acidovorax sp. KPB24-07. The sequence goes on along the minus strand of NZ_BAAJYS010000008.1, from coordinate 34,786 downwards.
CGGGGCTGGTGGTGCCGCCCTCGGCGGCGCGCACCGCCGCCACCGCATGAGCCGCACCGGCTCTGCCGGCACGGGCGCCGAGTCGCACTGGGACGCCATCGTCCTGGGCGGGGGCATGGCCGGGGCCAGTTGCGCCTGGGCACTGGCGCAGCACCGGCGGGTGCTGCTGCTGGAGCGCGAGGCGCATTGCGGCTACCACGCAACCGGCCGTTCGGCCGCCCTGTTTTCAGAGTATTTCGGTAACCGGACGGTCCGCGCGCTCACCGCGGCCAGTCGCCCGTTTTTCGAAGCACCCCCTGTCGGCTTTGCTTCAGTGCCGCTCGTGGCGCCGCGCGGCGTGGTGGCGCTGGCAACGCAGGACGACGTGGACTGCGGCCGCATCGACACCGCCCTGGCTGCCGGCCACCATGCCCACCAACCCGCCCGCGTGATCGGGCTGGACGCGGCGCTGTCGCGCTGCCCGGTCATCGACCCGAGGCCTTACCGCTGCGCCGTGTGGCGCCCCTCGGTCATGGACATCGACGTCGATGCACTGCACCAGAGCTACCTGCGCGGCATCCGGGCCGCCGGCGGCCGCGTGCAGACCGCCGCGGGGGTCGAGTGGGCCGAGGGCGATGCGTCGGGCCACTGGACCGTCCACACGGTGGCGGGCCGGTTTCACACGCCCTGCCTGGTGAACGCCGCAGGCGCCTGGGCCGACGAGGCCGCGCGCCAGGCCGGCGTGGCGACCATCGACCTGGTGCCCAAGCGGCGCACCGCCGTGATCGTGGACCTGCCCGACGGCATGCCCGGCCAGCCCGCGCTGGCGTCCTGGCCGATGGTGACGGACCTTGCCGACACCTTCTATTTCAAGCCCGAGGCCGGGCGCCTGCTGGTCAGCCCCAGCGATGAAACCCCCATGCCGCCCTGCGACGTGCAGCCCGAGGAGTGGGATGTGGCCGTTGCGGTCGATCGGCTGCAACAGGCCACCACCCTGGCGGTGCATCGCGTGGCCCACCGCTGGGCAGGCCTTCGCAGCTTTGTTGCCGATGGCTCGCCCGTGCTCGGGGCCGCCGGGAATGCGCCCGGCTTCTTCTGGGCCGCCGCGTTGGGCGGGTACGGCATCCAGATCGCACCGGCGGTGGGACAAGCCGTGGCCTCCCTGGTCCTCACGGGGGGCCTGCCGGACCATTTCGTCGAACGCGGGCTTTCGGCCGCCGCTCTGAGCCCGGACCGGCCCACCCTTGCCGAAGCCCCCTGCGAGCGCCTCGAAGCACTGCCATGAGTGGCGGTGGGCCTGAATCGGAACGCCATGGGCGCCTGGTCGATGCGGCCGGCCATCTTTTGCCCAATGGCTCAGGCCAAGCCGCTACAGGGCGCTCCGGCCGTTGCCCCAGGCGCGTTCACTCAGCGGCCAATACACGGGCCATCCAAAAGGCAGCCTCCCCTGACGCTCAGGTCAGCCGGCATGCTGCTTGAGCACCGTCGGTTCCAACAGCGCACCCGGCCACATCTGCACGAGATAGCGGTCTTCGCCTTCCAGCCCATCGGGAGACAGCGAATCCAGACCCGCGCTGGACAGCCTGACCCGGTACGCTCCAGGCGGCACATCGAACCGGGCCGCATCGGGCAAGTAGTCCGTGCACCCCGCCACGACGAGCGGGCCTGTGGCAATGGCCACCGATCCATCGACCACATGGTCGAACCGGGCCAGGTCGGTCTGCGGCTCGGCCTCAAGCAACTCCAGGGTCACCGGCACCGGCATGTTCCGAGCAGTGCCAAACCCGACGACGCCCTGCGACACGGCCAGCATGCGAAGCGTCGCGGCCTCGTCCCAGGCGCTTGCCAGGTCCCCTGGCGCCGCTTCGTCCTGAAGGTAGAACTGGTGGTAATCCGCGAAAAGGGTCAGGCGATGGGATGGCATGGCGGGAGGGCTTTCGGCTGCGCGGTTTGACTGCGGCGCTCCGCGGCGCCATCGATCGGTTACGCCCGATCCTAGCGCCGGGAGAAAGTGCCATCCAGACGCCACCAGACCGTTCAGCATCAAAAAGGCCTCCAGCGCAATAAAAACGCCGGCATATAGCTATCATTTCAATAGCAAAAAAAAGCCCGCCGAAGCGGGCTTTTTCTTCAGGGTGGCAGGCGCCGGTCAGGCGGCGACGCCGTCCGCGACTTCCTTGTACTCCTCGATCTGGTCGAAGTTCATGTACTTGTAGATCTTGTCGCCGTTCTGGTTGAGCACGCCCACATCCGCCAGGTACTCTCCCTTGGACGGAATGCGGCCCAGCTTGGAGCAGATGGCCGACAGCTCGGCGGAACCCAGGTACACGTTCGTGTTCTTGCCCAGGCGGTTGGGGAAGTTGCGGGTGCTGGTGGACATCACCGTGGCGCCTTCCTTGACCTGTGCCTGGTTGCCCATGCACAGCGAGCAGCCCGGCATTTCCATGCGCGCACCGGCCGCGCCGAACACGCCGTAGTGGCCTTCCTCGGTCAGCTGGTGCGCGTCCATCTTGGTGGGCGGCGCCATCCACAGCTTGACCGGGATGTCCTTCTTGCCTTCCAGCAGTTTGGAAGCCGCGCGGAAGTGGCCGATGTTGGTCATGCACGAGCCGATGAACACCTCGTCGATCGTCGCGCCGGCCACGTCGGACAGCGTCTTGGCGTCGTCCGGGTCGTTGGGGCAGCAGACGATGGGCTCGGTGATCTCGGCCAGATCGATCTCGATCACGGCAGCGTACTCGGCATCTTCGTCGGGCTGCAGCAGCTGCGGATTGGCCAGCCACGCTTCCATGGCCTTGATGCGGCGCGTGATGGTGCGCGCATCGGCGTAGCCCTGGGCGATCATGTTCTTGAGCAGCACGATGTTCGAGTTGATGTACTCGATGATCGGCTCCTTGTTCAGGCGCACCGTGCAGCCGGCGCGAGCGCTCGGCCGAGGCGTCGGACAGCTCGAACGCCTGCTCCACCTTCATGTCCGGCAGGCCTTCGATTTCGAGGATGCGGCCCGAGAAGATGTTCTTCTTGCCCTTCTTCTCGACGGTCAGCAGGCCAGCCTTGATGGCGTACAGCGGAATGGCATGCACCAGGTCGCGCAGGGTCACGCCGGGCTGCATCGCGCCCTTGAAGCGCACCAGCACCGATTCCGGCATGTCGAGCGGCATCACGCCCGTGGCGGCGGCGAACGCCACCAGGCCCGAGCCGGCGGGGAAGCTGATGCCGATCGGAAAGCGCGTGTGCGAATCGCCGCCCGTGCCCACCGTGTCGGGCAGCAGCATGCGGTTGAGCCAGCTGTGGATGATGCCGTCACCGGGCTTGAGCGAGATGCCGCCGCGCGTGCTGATGAAGTCGGGCAGTTCGTGGTGCATCTTCACGTCCACGGGCTTGGGGTACGCCGCGGTGTGGCAGAAGGACTGCATCACCAGATCGGCGCTGAAGCCCAGGCAGGCCAGGTCCTTCAGTTCGTCGCGTGTCATCGGGCCGGTGGTGTCCTGCGAGCCGACCGAGGTCATGCGCGGTTCGCAGTAGGTGCCGGGCACCACGCCTTCGCCTTCGGGAAGGCCGCAGGCGCGGCCGACCATCTTTTGCGCCAGCGTGAAGCCCTTGCCCGTCGCGGCGGGGTTCTGCGGCAGGCGGAACAGCGTCGAAGGCGCCAGGCCCAGGGCCTCGCGCGCCTTGGCGGTGAGGCCGCGGCCCACGATCAGCGGAATGCGGCCACCGGCGCGCACTTCATCGAACAGCACTTCGCTCTTGACCTCGAACTCGGCGATGACCTGGCCGTTCTTGAGCGCCTTGCCGGCGTAGGGCAGCAGTTCGATCTCGTCGCCCATGTTCATCTGGCTCACGTCCAGCTCGATGGGCAGCGCACCCGCGTCTTCCATGGTGTTGTAGAAGATCGGGGCGATCTTGGAGCCCAGGCACACGCCGCCGAAGCGCTTGTTCGGCACGTAGGGGATGTCTTCGCCGGTGAACCACAGCACGCTGTTGGTGGCCGACTTGCGGCTGGAACCCGTGCCCACCACGTCGCCCACGTAGGCCACGAGGTTGCCCTTGGCGCGCAGGTCTTCGATGAACTTCACCGGGCCGCGCTTGCCGTCTTCTTCCGGCGTGATGCCGTCGCGCTTGTTCTTGAGCATGGCCAGCGCATGCAGCGGAATGTCGGGACGGCTCCAGGCATCGGGGGCGGGCGACAGATCGTCGGTGTTGGTTTCGCCGGTGACCTTGAGCACCGTGAGCTTGATGCTCTGCGGCACTTCGGGGCGGCTGGTGAACCACTCAGCGTCGGCCCAGCTTTGCAGGACGGCCTTGGCGAATTCGTTGCCCTTGTCGGCCTTTTCCTTGACGTCATGGAACTGATCGAACATCAGCAACGTCTTCTTGAGGCCTTCGGCCGCGACGGACGCCACGGCCGCATCGTCCAGCAGGTCAATCAGCGGCGTGAGGTTGTAGCCGCCCAGCATGGTGCCCAGCAGCTCGGTGGCCTTCTCGCGGCCGATCAATGCGCACTTTTCCGTGCCGTGGGCCACGGCCGCCAGGTAGCTGGCCTTGACCTTGGCGGCATCATCCACACCGGCCGGCACGCGGTAGGTGATCAGGTCCACCAGCGTGGCTTCTTCGCCGGCGGGCGGAGCCTTCAGCAGCTCGATCAGCGAGGCGGTCTGCTTGGCCGTGAGAGGCAGGGGCGGAATGCCCAATGCGGCACGCTCGGCCACATGGTCACGGTAGGCTTTCAACATATTTTTCTCCGGTGGGTTTTTGGTGTGTGGGGCTGGCCATGGCAGGCCCTGCGGTCCGGGCGCAGCGGGTGCACCCGGGCAAGAAGAATCACTGGGCCGGTGCGGATGCAGCCGCTGGCGCCGCCACGGTGGCAGGTGCGTTGGCGGAGGCAGGCAGGGCTTCCAGCAGGCTGGGCTGCGGGTTCTTCTTGATGGATTCGGTCACGGCGACCTGCTGCGGGCTCATGCACTCGTCAGCCAGGCGCTGGCCGAGCTTCTGGTTCATGAGCATGGACTTGTTGGCGATCTGGATCCACACGGCGCCGGCCTTCTGGTCCTCCAGGCGCACCGCGCCCGTGCTGGTCGCGATGGGCGACATGTAGTAGTTGAAGCCCTTGCCGTCGATGCGGAAGTGGCCCGGCGACTTGGCATCGGCTTCCACATGCACAGAAGCGCCCAGTTCGCAGGGAATGTGGCCGGTGTGCACGCGTTCGGCGATGGCCAGTTCCTGCGGCGTCAGGGCAGCCTCGGCCGCGATGATGCCGGTGGCCACCTGGTTGGTGGCGCTCTTGAGCTGCGTGCGGCTGCTCGTGGCCTTCTTGGCCGCGGCCGGCTTGGCTGCCGCGCTCTTGGCAGCTGGCTTGGCCGCGGGCTTGGCCTCGGCGGACTTCTCCTTGGCGGCGGCCTTGGCAGGTGCGGCCTTGGCCGTGCTCTTGGCCGGTGCGGGCTTGGCGGGAGCGGCGTCTTGCGCCATCACCAGCGCAGGGGCCAGCAGCATCAGGGCAGAAGCGATGAAGGTTTTCATGGGAACTCCGACGAAAAAGGAGGTGTGGGGAACTTGATGGTGGGACGGCTCAGGCCTGTGGACCCGCGGCCGGCTGGGCAAACCAGGCCTGCGCCGCGGCGGGCAGCGCGCGGCCGGTCTGGTGCGCACGCTCCAGCACCTGCCAGAAATAGCGGTAGCTGGCGCGGTCGTGCAATACGCCATCGACGCTGACGGGGGCCCAGTCGGCGTGCGCGGCGGTGGAAAGAAGCTGGGCCGCCTGCGCGATCTCGTCCTGCGCGGGCGCGAAGGCTTCCAGGATGGGGCGGATCTGCGCCGGGTGGATGCTCCACATGCGCGTGTAGCCCAGTTGGCGCGCGGCGCGCCCGGCCGCCGTGCGCAGGGCATCGGCATCGTTGAACTCGGTCACCACGCAGTGGGACGGCACCTTGCCGTGGGCGTGGCATGCCGCGGCGATCTCGAGCTTGGCGCGCACCACCAGTGGGTGCTCGAACTGGCCCTGCGATCCCATGGCACTCGCGGGAATCGCACCGGCATGCGCCGAGACGAAATCCATCAAGCCGAAACTGATCGACTGCACGCGCGGATGGGCGGCGATCTCGAAAGCCCGCTGAATGGCCGCGGGCGACTCCAGCAGCACGTGCAACGGCACCTGCCCTGCCGATGCGGCGAGCAGGGCCTTTTCGGCGTGCAGCACGTCGTCCACCGACTCGACCTTGGGCACCATGATGTGGCACAGCCGCGTGGCGGCTTCGCCGGCGATGGTGGCCATGTCTTCGGCGAAGGCGGGGTGGTCCACGGCATGCACGCGCGCGGCCACCCGGGCACCGGGGGATGCGGTGCGAGCCAAATGCGCCACGAGGGCGGCATGCTCACGCTCGCGGCCCACGGGGGCACCGTCTTCGCAATCGAGGGTCACATCGAACACGCAGCGGCCCAGCTCGGCCGCCATGGCGGCTTGCAGTTCCAGGCTCTTGCGCATGCGCGCTTCCACGCCGCTGTAATGGTCGCAGACCGGCAAGCGCATGGCACTGGCCTGGGCGCCCATGAGCACCGCCGCGGGGTGGGCACCGGTCGCGCTCATGACGGGCGCTGCGCCACGATGAACATGCGCGGGAACGCCAGCAAACGGCGGCCATCGCTGCGCACGGCATAGGCCGCGGCGATGCGGCGCTCGTACTCGGCCAGGAAGCTCTCGCGCAACGCATCGCCCAGCGGATCGATGAAGGGCTTGAGGCCCGTGGCGCGCACCCATTCGACGATGGCCGCAGGCGACGCCATCACATGCTGGTAGACGGTGTGCCACACGTCGATGCGCTCGGCGCGCGTGGCCAGCAGGTCGTAGTAGCCGCCGATGTCCAGAAGCTCGGTGCGCAGCGCGTCGGCATCGCCGATGGGCTCGCGCCACGGAGCCTCGGCCGCCACTTCGCGCATCAGGCGGTGCGTGGGCTCCTGGCGGTTGTCGGGCATCTGGATCGCCAGCACGCCGCCGGGGGCGAGGTTGTCGAACAGGCGCGGAAAGAGGTCGCCATGCCCTCCCACCCATTGCAGGGCGGCATTGGCGTAAATGAGGTCGGGCGCCGTGTCGGGCACCCAGCGGGCGATGTCGCCCAGCACGAAGGACACGCCGGGCAGGCGCTCGCGCGCGCTGGCCAGCATGGCTTCGGAATTGTCGATGCCGGTCACCTGCGCCTGCGGGAAGCGCCGCACCAGCAGCTCGGTGGAATTGCCCGGCCCGCAGCCCAGGTCCACCACGTGGACCGGCGCGGAATGGGGCACCCGCGCGAGCAGCTCCTGGGCCGGGCGCGTGCGCTCGTCCTCGTAGCGGCGATAGAGCGCGGGATTCCAGTCGAGCATGAAAAAACGGAACCCGAAAAAATTACAGCAGGTGCTTCACGCCGTCTTGCTCGCCTTGCAGCTCGGCCAGCGTCTTGTCGATGCGTTCCTGGCTGAAAGCGTCGATTTCCAGGCCTTCGACGACCTTGTACTCGCCGTTTTCGCAGGTGACAGGGAAACCGAACATCACATCCTTCGGAATGCCGTATTGGCCATCCGAAGGAACACCCATGGTGACCCACTTGCCATTGGTGCCCAGGGCCCAGTCACGCATGTGGTCAATGGCGGCGTTGGCTGCCGAAGCGGCCGAGGAGGAACCGCGCGCCTCGATGATGGCGGCACCGCGCTTGCCCACCGTGGGCAGGAACGTGTTGGCGTTCCATTCCTGGTCGTTGATCGTCTTGGCGACGCTTTCGCCATCGATGGTGGCGAAGCGGTAGTCGGCATACATCGTGGGCGAGTGGTTGCCCCACACGGCCAGCTTTTCGATGGCGGCCACGGGCTTGCCGGTCTTGGCGGCGATCTGGCTGGCAGCACGGTTGTGGTCCAGGCGCAGCATGGCGGTGAAGTTCTTGCGCGGCAGGTCCGGCGCGCTCTTCATGGCGATGTAGGCGTTGGTGTTGGCAGGGTTGCCCACGACCAGCACCTTCACGTTGCGGCTGGCCACGGCGTTCAGCGCCTTGCCCTGGGCAGTGAAGATGGCGCCGTTGACAGCCAGCAGTTCGGCACGCTCCATGCCCGGACCGCGGGGGCGCGAGCCCACCAGCAGGGCGTAGTCCGCGTCCTTGAATGCCGTCATGGGGTCGCTGTGGGCTTCCATGCCGACCAGCAGCGGGAAGGCGCAGTCGTCGAGTTCCATCATCACGCCCTTGAGCGCCTTTTGCGGGCCTTCGACGGGCACTTCGAGCAATTGCAGGATGACGGGCTGGTCCTTGCCCAGCATTTCGCCGGAGGCAATGCGGAACAGCAGGGCGTAACCGATTTGACCGGCGGCGCCGGTAACAGCAACGCGGACGGGCTTCTTGCTCATGAAAAACTCCAGAAAGTGGAAAAACGGGTGTCGGTGCAGTCGATGCACCAGCGCCAGTCAAACCAAGCAGCCCGTGCCCTGCAGAACAGCTCCCGAGTGTACCGCTGAAATCCGGATCCGGTCAATTTGTCTTATGTCTTATATAAGATATGATCCGGCCTCGCCGACGCGCGAAAACACCCCACCTTTGCCCCGCGCGCCAGCCGCCCCTCGATCCGCCGCCATGTCCACCCTTCCGGTTGCCGCCTCCGACAGCCCTGCGCTCCCCGCAGGAAGCGCGGGCGCACCCACGCCGGCCTTCAGCCCGCTGTACCAGCAGATCAAGGGACTCATCCTGCACAGCCTGCAGCATGGCGAATGGAAGCCGGGCGAATCGATCCCGAGCGAGATGGAACTGGCCGCCCGCTTCCGCGTGAGCCAGGGCACGGCGCGCAAGGCCATCGATGAGCTGGCGGCGGAGAACCTCGTCGTTCGCCGCCAGGGCAAGGGCACCTTCGTCGCCACGCATGCCGAGCGGCACGTGCAATACCGGTTCCTCAAGCTCATGCCCGACTCGGGCGACGCCCGGGTCGAGGGGCCGGCCCAGCGCCACATCATCGAATGCCGCCGCATCCGTGCCAGCGCCGAGATCGCTCGCGCTCTGGCGCTGCGCAGCGGCGACGCCGTGGTGCATGCCCGGCGCATCCTGTCGTTCGGCGACGTTCCCACCATCCTGGAAGACATCTGGCTGCCCGGGCAGGCCTTCAAGGGGCTGACCGCCGAGCAGATGTCCAGCTACCAGGGCCCCACCTACGCCATGTTCGAAATCGATTTCGGCGTCAGAATGGTGCGCGCCGACGAGAAGCTGCGGGCGGTACAGCCCGATGACGAGCAGGCGCGGCTGCTGCAGGTGGCACCCGGTACGCCGCTGCTTAGCGTGGAGCGCATTGCCTACACCTACAACGAAGTTCCTATGGAGTTACGCAAGGGCCTGTATCGCACCGATACGCACCACTACCACAACGAACTGAGCTGAGACTGCCCGACCATGCCGATACCGCGCGGTGAAATTACGCCGTACCGAAACACTGCGGTTGTTGCATTGCAATAGAATTTTGGGTTGTTTCGTTCGCGCGAAATTACAAAGCAGTTACATCCACGAAAGCACCGCCATGACCGAGATCGCCAAAAAGCGGCCTGAATTCCGCAACATCAATGCCCTCACGGACCTGCCCACCTACCGCCTTCCTGCCGCAGGATGGGTGTCGATCCTGCACCGCGTCAGCGGCGTGATCATGCTGGTGCTGCTCCCCTTCATCCTGTGGATGTTCGACACCTCGGTGTCCTCTGAAATCTCCTTCGGCAAATTCAAGGCCGCCTTCACGGTGGGCCTGGGCTTCGTGCCGGGCTGGTTCCTCAAGCTCGTCGTGCTGGCCCTCATCTGGTCGTACCTGCATCACTTCACTGCCGGCCTGCGCCACCTGTGGATGGACGTGAGCCATGACGCGGTGAACAAGGATTTCGGCAGCAAATCCGCCACCGCCACCCTCGTCATCAGCATCGCCCTCACCGTCGTGCTCGGCGCCAAGCTGTTCGGCCTGTACTGAGTCGCGCCGGCTTATCCCACGAACCCCAAAAAAAAAAGGATCTTCTATGTCCGTGAACTACGGCTCCAAGCGCATCGTCGTCGGTGCCCACTACGGAGTGCGCGACTGGCTGAGCCAGCGCGTGACCGCCGCCCTGATGGCGCTCTTCACCGTGGTGCTGCTCGCCCAGGTGCTGCTGACCAAGGGTCCCATCGGCTACGACCGCTGGGCCTCGATCTTCTCGGCGCAATGGATGAAGGTGCTGACCTTCTCCGTCATCGTGGCCCTCGCCTGGCACGTCTGGGTGGGCACGCGCGATGTGCTGATGGACTACGTGAAGCCCGTGGGCTTGCGCCTCGCCCTGCAAGCCATCGCGATCTTCTGGCTCGTCGGCTGCGCCGGCTGGGGTATCCAGATCCTCTGGCGTCTCTGATCCAATCCCCCGCGACTGAAGGCAAATAACAATGAGCTACACCAAAGCGAACATCACCACGCGCAAGTTCGATGTCGTCATCGTCGGCGCCGGCGGCTCCGGCATGCGCGCCGCCCTCGAACTCTCCCGCGCCGGCCTGAACGTGGCCTCGCTGTCCAAAGTATTCCCCACCCGCTCGCACACCGTGGCGGCGCAGGGCGGCGTGAGCGCGTCGCTCGGCAACATGAGCGAGGACAACTGGCACTACCACTTCTACGACACCATCAAGGGCTCGGACTGGCTGGGCGATCAGGATGCCATCGAGTTCATGTGCCGCGAAGCCCCCAAGGTCGTGTACGAGCTCGAACACTTCGGCATGCCGTTCGACCGCAACCCCGACGGCACCATCTACCAGCGCCCCTTCGGTGGCCACACGGCCAATTACGGTGAAAAGCCGGTGCAGCGCGCCTGCGCCGCGGCCGACCGCACGGGCCACGCCATGCTGCACACGCTGTACCAGCAGAACGTCAAGGCCAAAACCAACTTCTTCGTGGAGTGGATGGCGCTCGACCTGATCCGCGACGCCGCTGGCGACGTGGTCGGCGTGACCGCCCTGGAACTCGAAACCGGCGAGCTGTATGCCCTGCAGGCCAAGGCCGTGCTGCTGGCCACCGGCGGTGCGGGCCGCATCTTCGCGGCATCGACCAACGCGTTCATCAACACCGGCGACGGCCTGGGCATGGCGGCACGCGCTGGCATCCCGCTGCAGGACATGGAGTTCTGGCAGTTCCACCCCACCGGCGTGGCCGGTGCCGGCGTGCTGCTGACCGAAGGCTGCCGCGGCGAAGGCGCCATCTTGCTCAACAGCAACGGCGAACGCTTCATGGAGCGCTACGCACCCACGCTGAAGGACCTGGCGCCGCGCGACTTCGTCTCGCGCTCCATGGACCAGGAAATCAAGGAAGGCCGCGGCTGCGGTCCCAACAAGGACTACGTGCTGCTCAAGCTCGACCACCTCGGTGCCGAGACGATCCACAAGCGTCTGCCCTCGGTGTATGAGATCGGTGTCAACTTCGCCAACGTCGACATCACGAAGGAACCGATCCCCGTGGTGCCCACCATCCACTACCAGATGGGCGGCATTCCGACCAACATCAACGGCCAGGTCGTGATCCAGAACGGCGACTTGCACAACCAGGTCGTCAACGGCCTGTACGCCGTGGGCGAATGCTCGTGCGTGTCGGTGCACGGCGCCAACCGCCTGGGCACAAACTCGCTGCTCGACCTGCTGGTCTTCGGCAAGTCCGCAGGCCGCCACATCGTGGACATGATCAAGGGCAGCGGCGAGCACAAGCCCCTGCCGGCCGACGCCGCCGACCGCACCCTGGCGCGCCTGAACCAGCTGCAGGATTCGAACGAAGGCACCTACGCCCAGGACGTCGCCAACGACATCCGCGCGTCGATGCAGCAGCACGCCGGCGTGTTCCGCACGCAAGAAGGCATGGATGAAGGCGTGGTCAAGATCAACGCCATCCGCGAGCGCGTGGGTTCCGTCACGCTCAAGGACAAGTCCAAGGTCTGGAACACCGCGCGCATGGAAGCACTGGAAGTGGACAACCTCATCGAAGTGGCCCAGGCCACGATGACCTCCGCCGCCGCCCGCAAGGAATGCCGCGGCGCCCACACCGTGTATGACTACGAGCATCCGGCCGACCACGCGGAATTCCCGCTGGGCCGCAACGACAAAGAGTGGATGAAGCACACCTTGTGGCACAGCGCAGGCAACAACCTGACCTACAAGCCCGTGAACCTGAAGCCTTTGACGGTCGACAGCGTGCCTCCCAAGGTCCGTACGTTCTGACCCTACAAGCCCACGAGAAAGAACACCATGAAGCGCACCTTTCAAATCTACCGCTACGATCCGGACAAGGACGCCAAGCCCTACATGCAGACCGTGGAGATCGAACTCGACGGCCACGAGCGCATGCTGCTGGACGCCCTGGTGAAGCTCAAGGCGCAGGACCCATCCATCTCGTTCCGCCGTTCGTGCCGCGAAGGCGTCTGCGGTTCCGATGCGATGAACATCAACGGCAAGAACGGCCTGGCGTGCCTCACCAACATGAACACGCTCAAGGGCACCATCGTGCTCAAGCCACTGCCCGGGCTGCCCGTGATCCGCGACCTGATCGTGGACATGACGCAGTTCTTCAAGCAGTACAACTCGATCAAGCCGTACCTCATCACCGAAGGCATCACGCCCGAGAAGGAACGCCTGCAGAGCCCGGAAGAGCGCGATGAGCTCAACGGCCTGTACGAGTGCATCCTGTGCGCCAGCTGCTCGACGAGCTGCCCCAGCTTCTGGTGGAACCCCGACAAGTTCGTGGGCCCCGCCGGCCTGCTGCAGGCATACCGTTTCATTGCGGACAGCCGCGACGAGGCCACGGGCGCCCGTCTGGACAACCTCGAAGACCCCTATCGCCTGTTCCGCTGCCACACCATCATGAACTGCGTGGACGTGTGCCCCAAGGGTCTCAACCCCACCAAGGCCATCGGCAAGATCAAGGAACTGATGGTGCGTCGCGCCATCTGACCGCCATGGCCGACGACGAATTGCTCGACGAACGCGAGGCCGCCAAGCTGAAGTGGCGCAGCCGCCGCGGCCTGGTGGAGAACGATCTGTTCATCGAGCAGTTCTTCGCCACCTACGGCTCGCGCCTGACCCAGCGCCAGGCACAAGGTCTCACGACCTTGATGGACCTTTCCGACAACGACCTGCTGGACCTGCTGCTGCGGCGCAAGGAACCCACGGGCGAGATCGATACCAGGGACGTCAAGGAAGTGCTTGAACAGCTGCGCCGCAGAGCGTCAGCACCCCCTCCACCGCTTGCGGGCTAACAACAGAAGGAAACTGGAAATGAAACTGGCAGACAACAAGGCAACGCTATCGTTCAGCAACGGCAGCCCCAGCGTGGAACTTCCCGTGTACCAAGGCAGTATCGGCCCCGACGTGGTCGACATCCGCAAGCTGTACGCGCAGACGGGCATGTTCACCTACGACCCCGGTTTCCTTTCCACTGCGGCATGCCAGTCCTCGATCACGTACATCGACGGCGACAAGGGCGAGCTGCTATACCGCGGCTACCCCATCGAGCAGCTTGCCACGCAGTGCGACTTCCTGGAAACCTGCTACCTGCTGCTCAAGGGCGAACTGCCCAACCCCGCGCAGAAGACGGAGTTCAGCGACAGCGTGACCAAGCACACGATGGTCAACGAGCAGATGCAGTTCTTCCTGCGTGGCTTCCGCCGTGACGCCCACCCGATGGCCGTGCTGACGGGCCTGGTGGGCGCGCTCTCGGCCTTCTACCATGACAGCACGGACATCAACAACCCGCAGCACCGCGAGATCTCGGCCATCCGCCTGATCGCCAAGATGCCGACGCTGGTGTCAATGGCATACAAGTACGGCGTGGGCCAGCCCTACATGTACCCGCAGAACGACCTGAGCTATGCCGGCAACTTCCTGCGCATGATGTTCGGCACGCCGTGCGAAGAGTACAAGGTCAATCCGGTGCTCGAACGCGCGCTGGACCGCATCTTCATCCTGCACGCCGACCACGAGCAGAACGCCTCCACTTCCACGGTGCGCCTGTGCGGCTCCTCGGGCACCAACCCGTTCGCCGCCATCGCCGCGGGTGTGGCCTGCCTCTGGGGCCCCGCCCACGGTGGCGCCAACGAAGCCGCATTGAACATGCTGCACGACATCCAGGCGCAGGGCGGCGTGGAGAAGATCGGCGAGTTCATCAAGCAGGTCAAGGACAAGAACTCCGGTGTGAAGCTGATGGGCTTCGGTCACCGCGTGTACAAGAACTACGACCCGCGCGCCAAGCTCATGCAGGAAACCTGCAACGAAGTGCTGGCCGAACTGGGCCTCGAAAAGGACCCGCTGTTCGCCCTGGCCAAGGAACTGGAAAAAATCGCCCTGGAAGATGACTACTTCGTGCAGCGCAAGCTCTACCCGAACGTGGACTTCTACTCCGGCATCGTGCAACGCGCGATCGGCATTCCGGTGAACCTGTTCACCGGCATCTTCGCGCTGGCCCGCACCGTGGGCTGGATTGCCCAGCTGAACGAAATGATCGGCGACCCCGAGTACAAGATCGGCCGCCCCCGCCAACTGTTCGTGGGCGCGGAGCGCCGCGACGTGCAGCCGCTGGACAAGCGCTGAGCGGTATTTCTGGAGAGGGCCCTGGAATGGGCCTCTTCTCCGGAAGGCAAAGCCTGCAACATCGAATGCCAGTCAGCCAACGCTGGCTGGCATTTTTTGTTGGCATCCACGCCAAGGCTTTTTCTGGCGGCTTTGCGGGGGTTTATCCAAGCGATCCGAGACCACGGGAGCAAACCATTCGAGGCGCGACCTCGAAGACCCGGGACCAATTGCAAGAGCCGCATCCCCGCTGCCCCGCTGACACTTTGCGGCAGGACGCCCGAAAGTTCTTTCGGAAATAAAAAAAGCCTTCCAAATCGATGATTTGGAAGGCTTTTACCAATGGTTAGTTGGTAGGCGCGATTGGACTCGAACCAACGACCCCCACCATGTCAAGGTGGTGCTCTAACCAGCTGAGCTACGCGCCTGTGTGTATTCGAGAAGCGAGATTGTAGCAGTAAAAAATACACGTTTCAGGCAACTTTGCGCGCTTTCTTTCAACGGCGCCGCGCAGAGCGCACGCCTTGCACCGTGGCCACGATGCCGAGCACTTTGTTGAGCCGGCCGGAGTCGGCCACCTCCACCGTGAACGTCATCCAGGCCGTGCCTTTCACGGACTGCGTCTGAACGCCGATCACGTTGGTCTTCTCCCTGGCGAAGACCTCGGAAATGTCGCGCAGCAGGCCTTGCCGGTCTGCAGCCTCGACCGACACGTCCACCGGATAGACCGACGGGCCGGCACCGGCGGACGCCTTGGATTGCCCCCACTCCACTTCGATGACGCGTTCGGCACTGCGCGCCGCCATCTCGCGAAAATTGCTGCAGTCGGCGCGGTGCACGCTGACCCCTTTGCCGCGCGTGACGAAGCCCCGGATGCTGTCGGGCGGCGCAGGCTTGCAGCACTTGGCCAGTTGGGTCATCAGCGAATCGATGCCCACCACCAGCACCCCGCCCTTGGGCGCGGTCTCGGAGGTGCGCGTCTTCTTGAGCAGCAGGTAATCGTCCGGCTGCAGCACGGGTTCGGGCGGGCGCAGCAGCGTCTCGATGGTACGCAGCGAGAACTCGTCCTTGCCCACCACTTCGAACAAGGCGTCTGCCGTCTTGAAGCCCAGCTGCACGGCAAGATCGTCGAGCTTGATGGCGGTCTTGCCCTCGCGCTGCAGCAGCTTTTCCACTGCCTCGCGGCCCCGCGCCGTGGTCTCATGCGTGGCCTGGGCGTTGAACCAGGCACGCACCTTGGCGCGGGCGCGGTGGCTGGTGAGGTAGCCCAGCTCGGCATTGAGCCAGTCGCGCGACGGGCGGCCTTCCTTGACGGTGGTGATTTCGACCGTCTGCCCGTTCTGCAGCGGCGTGTTGAGCGGCACCATGGCCCCGTCGACACGCGCGCCGCGGCAACGGTGGCCGACACTGGTGTGCACCGCATAGGCGAAATCGACCGGGGTGGCGCCCTGCGGCAACTCCACCACGGCCGCGTCCGGCGTGAGCACGTAGATGCGGTCCTCGAACAGCCCCCCGTGCTGCACGGTGCCCGCCATGTCCCGCTCCCAGGCCAGCAACTGGCGCAGCACCGCGATCTTGGCGTCGTATTCGCCGGAGGCCGAAACGCCCGCATAGCCTTTGGTGCCGGCCTCCTTGTAGGCCCAGTGCGCGGCCACGCCATGCTCGGCGTGGTCGTTCATGGCCTGGGTGCGGATCTGGATTTCGATGGCCTTGCCCGTCTCGTCGCGCACGACGGTGTGCAGCGACTGGTAGCCGTTGGGCTTGGGCTTGGCGATGTAGTCGTCGAACTCGGCGTCGATGGGCTTGAAATGCTCGTGCACCCAGGACAGCGCGGCGTAGCAATCCTTCACCGAAGGCACCACCACCCGCAGCGCCCGGATGTCGAACACATGCTCGAAGTCGAGCGACTTGCCGCGCATCTTCTTGACGATGCTGTAGATGTGCTTGGGCCGGCCCTGCACGCTGGCGCTGATGCTGCGGCCGCAGTTCGGACTCCAGCCGGCCGCGAAGCTGCTCCATGTACACCTCGCGCTCGGCCCGCTTTTCGTCCAGCAGCCGGGCCACCTGCTTGTAGGTCTCCGGCTCCAGGAACCGGAAGGACAGGTCTTCCAGCTCCCATTTCATCTGCCAGATGCCGAGCCGATTAGCCAGCGGCGCGAACACCTGCAGGGCCTCGCGCGCGATGCCGGGCGACACGGCGCGTTTGGTGGCGGCATAGAAGCGCAGGGTTTGCAGACGCGAGGCCAGACGCAGCATCACGACGCGCAGGTCCCGGGAGAATGCGAGCAGCATCTTGCGCACGTTCTCG
Source organism: Acidovorax sp. KPB24-07 (assembly GCF_057543315.1). Classification (NCBI taxonomy): domain Bacteria; kingdom Pseudomonadati; phylum Pseudomonadota; class Betaproteobacteria; order Burkholderiales; family Comamonadaceae; genus Acidovorax; species Acidovorax sp. KPB24-07. The sequence continues at coordinate 17,956 of NZ_BAAJYS010000008.1, read as the reverse complement.
GTCTGCGTGGCGGGGTCGTCCACCGGCTGCCCGGCAAGCTGGGCTTCGCGCGCCTGCTGCTGCACACGCATGAGCTTGGTGGTCTCCACAGCCAGGGCGGCAAAGTTCTGCCCGAAGGCTTTGGCGATGACCTCCTCGGGCTTGTTCAGGTGCGAGCAGGCATGCACCAGATAGCTGGCCGCCTGCATGGCTTCCGACCCACCGATGTTCTTGAGGATGGAGGCGACGGCTTCGGCATGCGCGAAGGTGTTCTCACCGGTCTCCAGCGTCTCGCTGGACAGCAGCGGTTCCGCAAAGGCCCGGGCCCGCGCCAGCGCGCCCGCTTGCTCGGGCAGCGACAGCGCCGTGGCAGCGATGAGCTGCGGCACGGCATCGGACCGGGGCGACGCGCTCCCCGCGCCCCCCTGGCCCTGCATGCCGGGAGTGGCGGTGGACAGACTCTTCACAGCCCACCTCTTTCGCCGGGGTCGAAGAGAAATGCCTCGACCGCATCCACCTGTTCGTCCGCCACCAGCGTCGGGGCGTGCCCCACCCCGCTCCACTCCACCACCTGCGCGCGGGGCCCGCGTTGCGACATGGCTTGCGCCGTCGAGCGCGAGAGCAGATCCGATTGCGCACCGCGAAGCAGCAGCGTGCGCGCACTGATCTGTTCATACAGCTGCCACAGCTGCGTCTCGCCCGCAACGGCGGCCTCCTGCGTCATCGCGCGAAACGGCTGGGCGATGGCCGGGTCGTAGTGCAGCACGAACCCACCCTCGGGCGCAGGCCGGAGCATGGCGCGCGACAACGCCAGCCACTGCGCCGGCGTATGGGGGCCGAAGCTGGAGGAGATCGTCCACAGGGCATCGGCTGCCTGCTGCTCCGTTTCGAAGTGGGCGGGCCGCCCGAGGTACTGGCCGATGCGCTGGAGCGCACTCCATTCGATCACCGGCCCTACATCATTCAGGACCAGCCTGCGCACCGGCACGGGAAGCGGCAGGCCCGGCTGGCCGCACAGCGCCATGCCGATCAGCCCGCCCATGCTGGTGCCCACCCAGTCCAGATGCTGGATGGGTGCACGGCCATGCACGTCGGCCAGCAGTGCCAGCATGTCGGCTGCATACACCGGCACCTGATAGGCCATGGGGTCGGCGAGCCAGTCGCTGCGGCCGCGGCCGGCCACATCGGGGCACAGCACACGGGCGTGGTGGGACAGACGGCGGGCGAGCACATCGAAATCACGCCCCTGGCGCGACAGGCCATGCACGCAAACCACCACATGGGGATGGCCCGGCTGGCCCGTCGCGTTCCATTCCCAATACGCCATGCGATGGCTGGCGGCTGCATCGTCCGCCGAGCCCTCCTTGGCAGCGATTCCAGGGCAATTCACGTAATTCAGCGTAGGCTCGGTCATGGGAACGAATTCGTCGCGGGGGCGCTCGATAATGGTTGCGTTCATCCTAATTCATTCGGAGAGACTCACATGCTTCAAGGCAAAACCGCCCTCGTCACCGGCTCCACGAGCGGCATCGGACTGGGCATCGCCAAGGCGCTCGCGCGCCAGGGCGCCAACGTCGTCCTCAATGGTTTCGGCGATGTGGACGGCCCCCGTGCCGAGGTGCTGGCGGCCGGCGAAAGCCATGGCGCGCAGGTGGCCTACCACGGCGCCGACATGGGCCGCGCAGCGGACATCGAGGACATGATGAAGTACAGCGCCAGCCAGTTCGGGCGCGTGGACATCCTGGTCAACAACGCAGGCATCCAGCACGTGGCGAACGTGGAGGACTTTCCCGTCGAGAAGTGGGATGCCATCCTGGCGATCAACCTGACCAGCGCCTTCCACACATCGCGCCTGGCCCTGCCTCCAATGAAAGCGGCCAACTGGGGCCGCATCATCAACATCGCCTCGGTGCACGGGCTGGTGGCTTCGGCCCAGAAGGCGGCCTATGTGGCAGCCAAGCACGGCATCGTGGGCCTGACGAAGGTCACCGCATTGGAAACCGCCACCACCGGCGTGACCTGCAATGCGATCTGTCCCGGCTGGGTGCTCACGCCGCTGGTTCAGAAACAGGTCGATGCCAAGGCGGCCGACCAGGGCCTGTCGAACGAAGACGCCAAGAAGCAGTTGCTGAGCGAAAAAGAACCCTCGCTGCAGTTCACCACGCCCGAAGAACTGGGTGAACTGGCGGTGTTCTTCTGCTCGCCGGCGGCCAACAATGTCCGCGGCGTCGCCTGGAACATGGACGGTGGCTGGGCCGCCCAGTAAGAACGAAAAGCCTTAACCGCCCGATCACCGGCGCCCTGCCCTGGCATCCAGGGAAGGAGGCGGTCCGGCACGGGCGTCAGCCCGCCAACCCCTCAGCGCAGTTGCACGGCGCCAGAGACGTTCACCACCACCTGCGCCTTGCCGGCTTCCACCGGTACGGGCGCATCGGCGGACATCGACGACATCTTGGCCTCCATGGCCATCATGCGCGGCCGGGGGCCGGGGATCATCTCGTTGCTGTTCACCGCCACCTCCCGAAGCGTGTAGCCGCTGAAGCCGAAGCCGCGCGCCAGTTCATTCGCACGGGCCTTGAATTGCTCGATGGCCTTGGTCTGCGCCTCGCCCTCCACCTTCTCGCGGGCCTCGCGCGACAGATCGAAGGCGATCTGGCTGATCGGCATGGACTGGATCTTGCCGGCGGTGGTGGTGATGCGCGAGAAATCACGGCCCTGCAGGATCAGCTCGGCCCGGCCCTGCCAGCCGTTGATCTTGCCCTCCTTGCCATAGCGCGGGTACATGCCGAACGCGCCGGTGCGCACATCCATCTGGTCCGGCTGGGCAGAGCGCTTGGCCTCCGCCAACGCGGAGTCCAGCGCTTGCTTGAGCTGCGTCTGCACCGTGGCTGCATCGGCACCTTCCTTGCTAGTGGCCAGCGTGAGCACCAGCAGGTCCTGCTGGACATCCACGGTGCCGGTCGCGGACAGCTGCAGCACATTCTGCGGTGGCGGCATCACGGCGTTTTGGGAGAAAGCGGCGCCAGTGCACACCAGAAAAGCACCTGCAGCTATAATTTTTGTAGCAATTCTCATGATCGGAATCCTTGTGAAGAGAAAGTGGGCGGGTGCATCGGACACCCTTGACACGCTACGTTAACCGGTCCGGATCAATCGGCGGTAAAGGCCCGATAGCGTCTGTGCGTGGCGGGGCAAAACTTGTAACAGTTGGTCAGGTATCTGGCAAAAAGCCGAACTTCGGGGTTCAAGGTGGTCAGAATCGGCTCTGTTACAAATAGGACTTGGGAAACAAATGGCCTCAACAACCAACCGTACCGACAAGATTCTCGTGGTGGATGACGACGCCCGCATTCGCGATTTGCTGCGGCGCTATCTCACGCAAGAGGGCTTCGAAGTCATGGTTGCGGAAGATGGCAAGGCCCTCAACCGCATTCTGCTGCGCGAAACCGTGGACCTCATCGTGCTGGACCTGATGATGCCCGGCGAGGACGGCCTCTCGATCTGCCGCCGCCTTCGCGCCGCCAACGATCGCACTCCCATCATCATGCTGACCGCCAAGGGCGAGGACGTGGACCGCATCGTGGGCCTGGAAGTGGGCGCCGACGATTACCTGGGCAAGCCGTTCAATCCCCGCGAACTGCTGGCCCGCATCCACGCGGTGCTGCGCCGCAGGCCGCCGCAAGAGGCGCCGGGCGCTCCGTCGGGCGACAACGAGGTCGTCACCTTCGGTCCCTTCACCTTTGATCTGGGCACGCGCGCACTGCAGCGCAGCGGCGAAGAGCTGCCACTCACCACCGGCGAGTTCGCCATGCTGAAGGCGCTGGTCCGCCATCCACGGCAACCGCTGTCGCGGGAAAAGCTGGCCCTGCTGGCGCGTGGCCGCGAGTTCGAGCCGTTCGACCGCAGCCTGGACGTGCAGGTGTCCCGCCTTCGCAAACTGGTCGAGGTGGACGCCGCGGCGCCGCGCTACATCCAGACGGTCTGGGGCGTGGGCTACGTGTTCGTGCCGGACGGCACGAGCTGATCTCCCTTTTGCCGAGGGCCGCGTTTTCTCCGTGGCGCCCTCTGCCCTTCGGCAATTTCCCGATGATTCTCACGACATGAGCGCCAACTACGAAGCAGCGTCGTCCGACGCCACCAGCCCCGCCCCCCTGGAGGCCCCCGTGTACCTGCGGGCGCAGCGTGCACGGGTGGGGCTGAACCTCTTCTGGCGCACGTTCTTCCTGCTCGCGCTGCTGCTGGTGGGCAGCATCCTGGCCTGGCTGCAGACGCTGCGGGCGCTGGAGTTCGAGCCGCGCACGCTGCAGACGGCGCAGCAGATCGCCTCGCTGGTGAACCTGAGCCGCGCGGCGCTGGTGCATGCCGATGCGATCGCGCGCGTCTCGCTGATCAAGACCATGGCCGACCAGGAAGGCGTTCGCATCCTGCCGCGCGAGCCTTCCGACCGGTTCGACCTGCTGGACGCATCGGCGCTCGGCATGCGGCTGACCGAAGAGCTCACTACCCGCCTGGGGCCGGGCACCATCGTGGCGAGCAACGTCAATGGCGAAAGCGGCCTGTGGGTGGGCTTCACCATCAACGGCGACCCCAACTGGCTGCTGATGGACCGGTCCCGCTTGAGCGCGGCCGGGGGCAAGACCTGGATGATCTGGCTCATCACCGCCGCGGCCCTGTCGCTGGCGGGTGCCGCAGCCATCGCGCGCCTCATCAACCGGCCGCTCAAGCAGCTGTCGTATGCCGCCAACCGGGTGCGCGACGGCGACTTCGCCGCCAGCCAGCTCGACGAAGAAGCCGTGACCAGCGAAATCCGCGAGGTGAACATCGGCTTCAACCGCATGGCGCAAAAGCTCGCCAAGCTGGAGCAGGACCGCGCCGTGATGCTGGCGGGCATTTCGCATGACCTGCGCACGCCCCTGGCCCGCCTGCGGCTGGAAACCGAAATGAGCGTGTCGGACAACGTGGCCCGCGAACACATGGTGGCCGACATCGTGCAGCTCGACGCCACCATCGACAAATTCCTCGACTACGCCCGGCCCGACAACGTGACCCTGAACCCGGTCAACCTGCATGGCGTGGTGTCGTCGTGTGTGTACGCCGTGCAGGACCACCGCGAGCTGCAGATCTCGATGAACGTGCCCGAGGACCTGAACGTGCTGGCCGACGAGGTCGAACTGGCGCGCGTGATCTCCAACCTGCTCGAGAATGCCCGCCGCTACGGCAAGACGCACGACAGCGGCACGGCCACCGTGGACATCGCGGCCAAGGGGCGCGAGAAGTGGGTGCTGATCAAGGTGCGCGACCATGGCCCGGGCGTGCCGCCGGAGCAGCTGGCCAACCTGACCAAGCCGTTCTTCCGCGGCAATTCGGCCCGCACGGCGGCTGCCGGCGCGGGCCTGGGCCTGTCCATCGTGGACAAGACGGTGCAGCGCATGGGCGGCATCTTCGCCCTGGCCAATTCGGGATCGGGCGGCCTGGTGGCCCACATCCAATTGCAGCGGGCGACCGACCTGCCCGGCGGCAAGGACCCCAAGCAGCGCCTGCAGCGCCCTCAGATCAAGCGCAACCTGCCCCCGCGCCGCCCTAAGCCGGCGAAGGCTTGACGAACAGCAGCGTCGCGGCCCGGGCCTCCATGGCGAGGCCCTGACCCACCGGGCCGAGCCGCTCGGCGGTCTTGGCCTTGACGTTGACCTGCCCCTCCTGCAGCGACAGCGCCTGCGCGATGCGGGCCCGCATCGCGGGGATGTGGGCGGCCAGGCGCGGCGCCTGCGCGATCACCGTGCTGTCGATGTTGCCGATCTCGTAGCCCTGCGCGCGCACGCGCCGCGCGGCCTCCACCAGCAGCGCCACCGAATCCGCGCCTTTGAACGTGGGGTCGGTGTCCGGGAAGTGGCTGCCGATGTCCCCCAGCGCGGCGGCGCCCAGCAACGCGTCGGTGATGGCGTGCAGCAGCACGTCGGCATCGGAATGGCCGAGCAGGCCCATGGTGTGCGGCACGTCCACACCGCCGATGACGAGGCGGCGCCCCGGCACCAGCGCATGCACGTCCCAGCCTTCGCCGATTCGGATGTTCATCGTTCGCTTTCCTGCAGGCGCTGCGCGCGCCTAAAAAATCGTCTTGCCCGGCACGGCCGAGGCTTCGCCCCGGGCGCCGCCGAAGCGGTCCAGGGTGGCGGCATGCATGCGCTGCGCCAGCACCGCTTCGGCCAGCGCGAAGTCGGCCGGGTAGGTCACCTTGAAGTTCTGCGCGCCGCCCGGCACCAGCCGGGGGTGCAGGCCCATGGCCTCCATGGCGCTCGCTTCGTCGGTGGCCGCCGGGCCCAGGTGCTCCAGCGCCTGCCGCAGCGGCCCGAGGCGGAACATCTGGGGCGTCTGGGCGAGCCACTTGTCGGTGCGGTCCACCGTGGAGGACACGCGCACGCCGCCCGGGCCGTCGATCGCGGTCTTGAGCGTGTCGGCCAGCTTGTGGGCCAGCAGCCCGCCCACGGCGTCGTCGGCGCAGGCGTCGATCAACGCGTCGATCTGCGCCGTGGTGACCAGGCAGCGGGCCGCATCGTGCACCAGCACCCAATCTTCGGGCAGCGCGCCGCGCTCTTGCAGCACGCGCAGGCCGCCCAGCACCGTCGCCGCGCGGGTGGCGCCCCCGCAGGGGGCCACGAAGAAGGTGGGCTGCGGCTGGCCGTCGAAAAACGCATCGCCCGGGGCCACGGCCACCAGCGTGCCCAGCAGCCGGCCCACACCGGCGAACGCGGCCAGGGTGTGCAGGACCATGGGATGCCCGGCCACCGGCTGGTACTGCTTGGGCAGCACCGGCACCTGGCCTGGCGCCACCCGGTCGATCCCCGAAGGCTGCGCCACCGCACGGGCGCCCACGCCGGCACAGGGCACCAGGGCCCAGAAACGCCCCTGGCCGGAGAGCGGTGGCGGCGAAAGGTGCGGGAGCAGATCGGTCATGGGGCGGCCATTGTAGGAGGGGCGGGCGTCCCCATCTGACAACGTGCGCCGAGAGCACGCCCGCCTAGAATTGCCACTCGCCCGCACCGCCCGACCGCCGCGCACACCGCGCCCCCGGGGCCGGTGTCCCGGGCCCGACGCACCGCCACCCGCATGGACCTCCCCAAACTCATCCCCGGAAAACGTTTCACCCTGCCACGCCCGGTGGGCAGCGCCGATGCCCTGCTGCTGGCGCGCCTGGGCGAGCGAGAGAAAGCCGCGCGGCGCACCACCGCCATCGTGACGGCCGACGCCACCGATGCGCGGCGCCTCATCGACGAGATGGCGTTCTTCGCCCCCGAGCTGCGCTGCGCGCTGTTCCCCGACTGGGAGACGCTGCCCTACGACACGTTCTCCCCGCACCAGGACCTGATCAGCGAGCGCCTGGCTACGCTGTGGCGCATCAGCCAGGGCGAAGCGGACGTGGTGCTGGTGCCGGCCACCACGGCGCTGTACCGGGTGGCGCCGCCCTCCTTTCTCGCGGGCTACACCTTCCACTTCAAGGTCAAGCAGAAGCTGGACGAGGCGAAGTTCAAGGCGCAGCTCACGCTGGCGGGCTACTCCCACGTGTCGCAGGTGGTGAGCCCGGGCGAGTACGCGGTGCGCGGCGGGCTGATCGACCTCTTTCCCATGGGCTCGCTGGTGCCTTACCGCGTGGACCTGTTCGACGATGAGATCGACAGCATCCGCACATTCGACCCGGACAGCCAGCGCAGCCTGTACCCCGTGCCGGAGGTGCGCCTGCTGCCGGGCCGCGAATTCCCGATGGACGACGACGCGCGGGCCAAATTCCGCAGCCGCTGGCGCGAGATGCTGGAGGGCGATCCGACCAAGAGCCGCATCTACAAGGACATGGGCAACGGCGTGGCCACCGCGGGCATCGAGTACTACCTGCCGCTCTTCTTCGACGAGACGGCGACCGTGTTCGACTACCTCGGCGCCGAGGCCACCGTGGTGCTGCATGGCGATCTGGAGCCGGCCTTCCAGCGGTTCTGGCAGGACACCAAGGACCGCTACCGCCTGATCCAGGGCGACCCGGACCGCCCGGCCCTGCCGCCGGAAGCGCTGTTCCTCACCACCGAGCAGTTCTACACCCGGGCCAACGCGCACCCGCAGCTCGCCTTGCGACCGGGCGTGGAGGACATTGCCGACAACGCCCATTTCCAGAAGCTGGGCGACCTGTCGGTGGCGCGCGGTGCCGAAGACCCCCTGGCGCGCCTGCACGCCCACATCCGCAACACCCCGCACCGCGTGCTGCTGCTGGCGGAAAGCGCCGGGCGGCGCGAGAGCCTGCTCGATTTCCTGCGCGCCTCTCAGTTGAGCCCGCCGGCCTTCGACTCGCTGGCCGAGTTCCAGGCCCATGCCGAGGAGAAGGTGGGCATCGCCACGGCCGCCGTCACGACGGGCTTCAGCTGGCTCGGCGACGGCATCGACTTCGTGACCGAGACGGAGCTGTTCGCCGCCGGCGCCACCACGCGCCGGCGCAAGAAGCAGGAGCAGGTGAGCGATGTCGAGGCGCTGATCAAGGACCTGTCCGAGCTCAACGTGGGCGACCCGGTGGTGCACAGCGCGCATGGCATCGGCCGCTACCACGGGCTCATCAACATGGACGTGGGCCAGAAGAACCCCGACGGCACGCCCGCGCTGCAGGAATTTCTGCACCTCGAATACGCCGACAAGGCGGTGCTGTACGTGCCCGTCAGCCAGCTGCAGCTCATCAGCCGCTACACGGGTGTGAGCGCCGACGAGGCGCCGCTGCACAAGCTGGGCAGCGGCCAGTGGGAGAAGGCCAAGCGCAAGGCGGCCGAGCAGGTGCGCGACTCCGCGGCCGAGCTGCTCAACATCTACGCCCGCCGCGCGGCGCGCGAAGGCCACGCCTTCCGCTACTCGCCACAGGACTACGAGCAGTTCGCCAACGACTTCGGCTTCGAGGAAACGGCCGACCAGAACGCGGCCATCCATGCGGTCATCCAGGACATGATCTCGCCCCGCCCCATGGACCGCCTGGTCTGCGGCGACGTGGGCTTCGGCAAGACCGAGGTGGCCCTGCGCGCGGCCTTCGTGGCCGTCACGGGCGGCAAGCAGGTGGCGTTCCTCGCACCCACCACGCTGCTGGCCGAGCAGCACTACCAGACGCTGATGGACCGCTTCGGCAAGTGGCCGGTGAAGGTGGCCGAGGTGTCGCGCTTCCGTTCGGGCAAGGAGATCACCTCTGCCATCAAGGGCATCGGCGACGGCACGGTGGACATCGTGGTGGGCACGCACAAGCTGCTCTCCGAATCCACCCAATTCCACAACCTGGGCCTGCTCATCATCGACGAGGAGCACCGCTTCGGCGTGCGCCACAAGGAGCAGATGAAGGCGCTGCGCGCCGAGGTGGACGTGCTCACCCTCACCGCCACGCCCATCCCACGCACGCTCGGCATGGCGCTGGAGGGCCTGCGCGACCTGTCCGTGATCGCCACGGCGCCCCAGCGGCGCCTGGCCATCAAGACCTTCGTGCGCAACGAGGGCACGGGCGTGATCCGCGAGGCCGTGCTGCGCGAGCTCAAGCGCGGCGGGCAGTGCTACTTCCTGCACAACGAGGTCGAGACCATCGAGAACCGGCGCCAGAAGCTGGAAGAGATATTGCCCGAGGCCCGCATCGCCGTGGCCCACGGCCAGATGCCCGAGCGCGAGCTGGAAAAGGTCATGCGCGATTTCGTGGCACAGCGCTACAACATCCTGCTGTGCTCGACCATCATCGAGACCGGCATCGACGTGCCCACGGCCAACACCATCATCATGAGCCGCGCCGACAAGTTCGGCCTGGCGCAGTTGCACCAGCTGCGCGGCCGCGTGGGCCGCAGCCACCACCAGGCCTACGCCTACCTCATGGTGCCGGACATCGAGGGCCTGACCAAGCAGGCCGCGCAGCGGCTCGATGCCATCCAGCAGATGGAAGAGCTGGGCAGCGGCTTCTACCTGGCCATGCACGACCTGGAGATCCGCGGCGCGGGCGAGGTGCTGGGCGAGAACCAGAGCGGCAACATGCTGGAGGTGGGGTTCCAGCTCTACAACGAGATGCTGTCGGAGGCCGTGCGCTCGCTCAAGGCGGGCAAGGAGCCCGACCTGCTGGCGCCGCTGTCCGTCACCACCGACATCAACCTGCACGCGCCCGCGCTGCTGCCCAATGACTACTGCGGCGACGTGCACCTGCGCCTGTCGTTCTACAAGAAGCTGGCCACCGCCAAGACCACCGACCAGATCGACAGCCTGCTGGAGGAGATCGTGGACCGCTTCGGCAAGCTGCCGCCGCAGGCGCAGACCCTGATCGACGTGCACCGCCTGCGCTGCATGAGCCAACCCTATGGCGTGGTCAAGGTGGATGCGGCGCCCGGCGTGATCCACATCACCTTCAAGCCGCAGCCGCCGATTGATCCGATGAACATCATCCACCTGATCCAGAAGAACAAGCACATCAAGCTGGCCGGCAACGAGAAGCTGCGCATCGAACGCGAACTGCCCGAGGCCAAGGACCGGGTGCAGATGGTGCGCGACGTGCTGCGCAGCCTGGGGCAGCCGCTGGCGCAGGGCGCGCCCGCCTGACGGATGGCTTGGGACGGTGCCGTGGTGAGCGGCATGCCATGCACGGTGTTCGGTGCCTTCCGGCCGGGGCGCCCCGCCATCTGGCCGGACCCTTTGCATTCAGAGCGAAACGTGCCCTGAGCGCAATAAGTACTAGGGCATATAGCTATAAAAATAATAGCATCCGACATGCCAATCGCTGGCGCACGCGCCAGCACACCGCGAACGGGTGCAGGAATTGCTTGGACGATGGCACGCGCCGGGATGGCACCGGCGGCCATTCGTTCCAACCGATCCAAGGAGTCCGCCCATGCGTGTTGCACGCCCGATCCCGGCATTTTTCTGCGCCCTCGGCCTCGTGGCCACGGCAGCGCCCGCGCTGGCCCAGGGCACCTACCCGGACCGCCCGGTGAAAGTGATCGTCGCGCTCCCCGCTGGCGGCAGCGCCGACATGATCGCGCGCATGGTGGGCCAGAAGATGGCGGCCGAACTGGGCCAGCCGTTCGTGGTGGACAACAAGGCGGGCGCTTCGGGCCAGATCGGCACGCCCATGGTGGCCCGTGCGGCGCCGGACGGCTACACGATCATGGTGTCGCCCGCGTCGTTCCTGACCACCAACAAGAGCATCTTCAAGACCCTGCCCTATGACCCGCAGGCCGACTTCGTGCCCATCACCAAGCTGGTGAACCAGCCGATGGTGCTGGTGGCCAAGGACGCGCAGAAGTTTCCGAGCGTGGCCGCCGTGCTGCAGGCGGCCCGGGCCGCGCCGGGCCGGGTGACCTACGCATCGTCGGGCGACGGCAGCCCGCAGCACCTGGCGGCGCTGATGTTCGGCACCCGCACGCAATCGAGCATGCTGCATGTGCCGTACAAGGGCGGTGCCCCGGCCATCAACGACACGCTGGCGGGCAACGTGGACCTCATGTTCGCCGTGCTGCCCGAAGCGTTGCCGCACATCCAGTCGGGCAAGCTGCAGGCGCTGGCGGTGATGAGCGCGCAGCGTTCGGCGGTGCTGCCGCAGGTGCCCACCATGGCGGAAAGCGGCGTGCCGCAGGTGGAACTGTCGGCCTGGGTCGGCCTGCTGGCACCGGCCAGGACGCCGCAGCCCGTCATCGACCGGCTGCGCAGCGCCGCCCACACCGCCTTGGCGGGTGACACCCAGACCCGGCTGGCGGCCAGCGGCATGGAGGTGGCGCCCGGCACCACCCAGCAACTGCAGGACACCATCGCCGCGGAAATCAAACTGCACGCCGAACTGGTCAAGGCGGCCGGGCTGGCGCCCCAGTGAAGCAACGAGGCGGGAGCGGCAGCGATCCCGGCAGAGGCAGGCAGCGGCAGGCGACCTGGGGATAATCCCCGCTGTGTCCCGGAACGCCGCCGCTGCGCGCCGGGCAGTCCCCTCCCCTTCCTTTTGTCTTCGCCGCAGGATCTTTCCTCCCCCCATCCATGAGTGCCGCCACCGAATTCGCTCCCGGCCTTGTCGTCCAAGGCCTTTCCACCCCGCTGTCCCTGTCGGACTTCAAGCTCATCGCATTCGACATGGACTCCACCCTGATCAACATCGAGTGCGTGGACGAGATCGCCGACGCGGCGGGCCGCAAGGCCGAAGTGGCCGCCATCACCGAGGCCGCCATGCAGGGCCTGATCACCGACTACAAGGAAAGCCTGCGCCAGCGCGTGGCCCTGCTGCGCGGCGTGACCGTCGGGCACCTGGAACACGTGTTCGCCGAGCGGCTGCGCTTCAACCCCGGCGCCAAGGAACTGGTGGCGGCGGCCCGCTCCGCGGGCTTGACCACGCTGCTGGTCTCGGGCGGCTTCACGTTCTTCGCCGACCGGGTCCGCGCCGGGCTAGGCATCGATCTCGCGCGGTCGAACCAGTTGGAGGTCGAGGACGGCGTGCTCACCGGCCGCATGGTGGACCAGGCCTGGGGCGACATCTGCGACGGCGCCGAGAAACGCCGGACGCTGCTGGAAGTGGCCTCGCTCCTGGGCATTTCGCCCAGCCAGGCCATTGCCGTGGGTGACGGCGCCAACGACCTGCCCATGATGGGAGCCGCGGGCCTGTCGGTGGCCTACCACGCCAAGCCGGCGGTGCGGGCCCAGGCCAAGGTGGCGATCAACGAAGGCGGGTTGGATCGTCTGCTGGAAGTGCTGCGCTGACGCCCTGGCGTGCCCATCGGCGCGCCACCCCGATTGCTATTATTTCAATAGCAACCAAGCCAAACGATACTAGGGCATCAGCCTCTTTTCATTCGAACTGCGATCCGCTGGATCGCATAAGAGGATCGCTCGTTATATCGATATGAAAATAAAAGAATGGCGCATGCCCGCGCCCTTCACTACATTCACGTCTTCTAACGGCGCGCGCTGGGGCGTCCGCCGACCGATCCAACCGACTGAAATGAAAGCCCTCTCCATGCTGAAGAAAACGCTGTCCGCCATTGCCGTTGCCACCTTGGTCTTCTCGGCGCATGCCGCCGATGTGCTCAAGGTCGCGGCCTCGGCGGTGCCGCATGCGGAAATCCTGAACTTCGTGAAGCCGCAGCTCAAGGCCCAGGGCGTGGACCTGCAGGTCAAGGAATTCAGCGACTACATCCAGCCCAATGCCGCGGTGGAAGACAAGCAGCTGGACGCCAACTTCTTCCAGCACCAGCCCTACCTGGACAGCTACAACAAGGACCGCAAGAGCAGCATCGTCGCCGTGCCCGACGGCAAGGTGCACGTGGAGCCCTTCGGCGCCTACTCCCGGAAGATCAAGGCCGTGGGCGAGCTCAAGGAAGGCGCTCTGGTCGCCATCCCCAACGACCCGTCCAACGCTGGCCGCGCGCTGATCCTGCTGCAAAAGCAGGGCCTGATCGAGCTGAAGGACCCCAAGAACATCACGGCCACCCCGATCGACATCGTGAAAAACCCCAAGAAGCTCAAATTCCGCGAACTCGAAGCCGCCCTGCTGCCGCGCGCGCTGCAGGACGTGGACCTGGCGCTCATCAACACCAACTACGCCATCGAGGCCAAGCTCAACCCCACCAAGGACGCGCTGTTCATCGAAGGCGCTGACTCGCCCTACGCCAACCTGGTGGCCGCGCGCGCCGACCGCGCCAACGACCCCCGCATCCAGAAGCTGGTGAAGGCGCTGCACACGCCGGAAGTGAAGAAGTTCATCCAGGACAAGTACCAGGGCGCCGTGGTGCCCGCGTTCTGAGGGCGGACCAACGTCGCGCCTGCGCGGCCCGCACGCACTGGCACACGCGGCGATGCGTGCGGGCCGCGTCGCCTGCAGACGGCCGTCGCCTCCGGTGGCCAGCGCCAGCAGCGCACCGGCGCTTTGAGCCGCCGGACTCCGATGGGGCTCAGAACACCATGCCCCCGGCAACGTCGATGGTCGTTCCGGTGACCCATCCACCGCGCTGCGACACCGCGAACGCCACGGCGTCGGCGATGTCCGCCGGCGTCCCCACCCGGCCGAGCGGCGTCTTGCCGACCAGCATGTCGACCATTTCCTTGGGGGCATCGGCACTGCCTTCCGTTTTCACGAAGCCCGGGGCGATGCCCACCACCCGGATCTGGCGGGGTCCAAGCTCTATGGCCAGCGAACGCGTCAGCGTGTCGACGGCGCCCTTGGTGGCCGAGTAGGCATGCACCACCGGGTAGGGACTCTTGGCCAGCCCCGAACTGATGTTGACCACGACGCCACCCGCCGGCAGCACGCGCGCAGCAGCCTGCGTGGTCAAAAGCAAACCCCGCACGTTGAGCGCGAAGTGGGCATCGATGCTGTCCGCCGTCAGCGAATCCAGCGAGTCCATGCGGTAGATGCCCGCATTGTTCACGAGGATGTCCAGCCGACCGAACTGTGCAAGGGCAGCATCGATCAACGGCTGGATCTGCGATGGCTGCGAGAGGTCTGCCTGCGCGGCGACTGCCCGGCCACCGGCGGCGGTGATGCGGCGCACAACGGCGTCCGCGTCCGATGCGGCGGTGGCGTAGTTCACGACGATGGACGCGCCATCGGCGGCCAGTCGCTCGGCGATGCCGGCACCGATGCCTTTGGATGAACCGGTGACGATCGCGACCTTGCCCGAGAGTGAGCTCATGGATTTTCCTTTGGGGTGATGAGGGTGGAGGAATGAAGTGCTGGGATTCCCATCGGCGCCGGGCCGGAGAAGCGCCAACGATAGGCACAACGTCGCTTCAGATAAATGGGTGCTCGCGGCATGCGGCATGAAGCAGTGCTTCACAATCGGCGCCATGTCCCCCGATCTCCTTGCCCCCATTGCCGCGTTCGCGCGCGTTGCGCACCATGCGAGCTTCACCCGGGCCGCCACGGAACTGGGTGTGTCGCCGTCGGCGCTTTCGCAGACGATCCGCAAGCTGGAAGCCAGTCTGGGTGTGCGGCTGCTTGACCGTTCGACGCGGCGCGTCGGCGTCACTGAACTGGGCCAGCGGTTCCTGGCACAGGCGCAGCCGAGCCTGGCGTCGTTGGCGCTTGCCATCGAAGGCATGAACGAGTCGCGGGACAGGCCGTCAGGGCTGCTGCGGCTCAATGTTTCGCGCACCGCCGCCGACATCGTGGTGCTACCGCACCTGCAGGCGTTCCTCGCGGAATTCCCGGACATCACGCTCGACCTGCATTGCGACAACGCGCTGCTCGACATCGTGGCTGGCGGCTTCGATGCCGGCATCCGACTGGGGGAGTATCTGGCGCAGGACGTGGTGGCCGTGCCCATCGGCGGGCGGCAGCGCATCGCAACGGTGGCGTCCCCCCGTTACCTGCAAGGACGCGCCTTGCCGCAGGTGCCCCAGGACCTGGCCGGCCATCGCTGCCTCAACGTGCGGCTGGGCGGAGGGATCTACCGCTGGGAATACACGAACAGGGGGCGCGCGGTCGAGGTGGAAGTGCAGGGGCCGCTGATCTCGAACGACGGAGACATCCTGGTCGCGGCAGTGCGCGCCGGCGCCGGCATCGCCTGCGTGTTCGAAGTGCAGGTGGCCGACGACATCGCCGCAGGCCGGCTGATGCCGGTGCTCAAGCCCTGGTGGCCGACCTTTCCGGGCTTCCACCTCTACCACCCGAGCCGCACCCACGTGCCGCGCAAGCTGCGCGTGTTCATTGACTTCCTGCAGGCCCGCGCGAAGCCCTGAAGGCCGCGCCACGCTGCACCAAGCGGGCAGCACGGTGATCGAGCGAAGGCGCTGCGGCTCGGTGATCCGCACGTGGCGGCACCGCCGCCGGCGCGCTCACTCGCTCGCTCGCCGGATCAATCGCCCTGCAGGCTGCGCGCCACCCACCACGCCAGCGCAAACATGGTGGCACCCGTCAACGTGTCGAGCACTCGCCACGCGCGCGGATCGGCGAACACGTGCTGCAGCCGCCGACCCGCGAAGGCCAGCACGAGAAACCACAGCAGGCTGGCGCAGGCGGCACCCACCACGAAGACCCACTTCAGGCCGCCATCCTGCCGCGCGCCAATCGACCCGATCAGCACCACGGTGTCCAGGTACACGTGCGGATTGAGCAGCGTGATGACGGCCAGCGCGCCGACGACGCCCAGTGCACTGCGTTCGGCCCGCCCCGTGGCGGCCAGCGCCGCCTGCGGCGCGCAGAACGCCCGGTGCCACGCAAAGCATCCGTACGCGAACAGGAACACCGCCCCGCCCAACGTCAGGCACCACGCCAGCGTGGGCGATCGGCCCAGCAGCTGCGCCATGCCGGCCACGCCCACCGCCACCAGCAACGCGTCGCTGATGACGCACCAGGCAATGCAGGCGCGTACATGGCGGCCCTGCACGGCCTGGCGCAGCACAAACAGGTTCTGTGCGCCGATGGAGACGATCAACGTCAGGCACACCGTGAATCCGGCCAGCCACGAGGCGGAGACGGAAGCGGCAGAAAAGGAGGGCGAGGCGATCCACATGGGTGAATTGTCCGAACCGCTTTGATTTAAGTAAACTTAAAGTATCTAAGCAATATGAAGCAAAACTAATGCTGGACTATGCCGGCCTGGAAGCCTTGGCGGCCGTGGTGCGCGAAGGCAGCTTCGAGCGCGCTGCGCGCAAGCTGCACGTCACGCCCTCGGCCATCTCGCAGCGCGTGAAGCAGTTGGAGGAGCGCGCAGGCCAGGTGCTGGTGCTGCGCGGAACGCCGTGCACGGGCACCGACGCGGGCCGCCGGCTCTGCCTGCACGTGGAACAGGTGGCCTTGCTGGAAAACGAACTGCGCCGTGCCAACCCTGCGTTGATGCCCGACACCCAGGCGCCAGCCCCCACATTGAAGCTGGCGGTGAATGCCGATTCCCTGTCGACCTGGTTCATGGACGCGATGGCGGCCTTCACCGCAGGAGGCAACGAGCTGCTGGACATCCGCATCGACGACCAGGAACACACCGCCCAGCGACTGCGCGAAGGCGAGGTGATCGCCGCCGTCACCGCCAGCGCCGGCAGCATCGCGGGCTGCAACACCTGGCCGCTGGGCGCCATGCACTATGTGGCGGTCGGCAGCCCGCCATTCGTGGAGCGCCACTTCGGCGGCGGCGTGACGCCCGAGACTGCCGCGCTCGCGCCCATGATGGTCTATGGCCGCAACGACCGCCTGCAGGACCAGTGGCTGCAGCGCCAGGGCCTGGCCTCGCGCCGCCACCCGCCCCGCCACTTCATGCCGTCCAACCAGGGCTTCCTGCGCAGCTGCGAGGTCGGCATGGGCTGGGGCATGCACCCCACCGTGCTGATCGAACGGCAACTGGCCGATGGCACGCTGGTGGAGCTGCGGCCGCAGGCGGGGATGGACGTGCCCCTGTACTGGGCGCTGCCGCGCTCGGCCCAGGCGGGGCTGGAGCGGCTCACGCGCTGCGTGATGGCGGCGGCGGGGGCCTGGCTGGGCGACGGCACGGCGCGACCATCGCTTGCTGCGCGTCAAACCCCTTGACGCCGGAACGGGCATGCTCTGCCCCGGCCCGGTCCAACTCACCCGACCACCCGACGACTTCAACCACCGCGCAGCCCCGCGCACCGATCCGATGGATTCAACCGCCCCCTTCAGCCCCCCGTTCGGCACACCCTGGACCTGGCGGGCATCACCGACCTCGTGCACGGCTTCTACGCCGACGTGCGCGCCGATGCCCTGCTGGGCCCCGTGTTCGACGCGGCCCTGCAGGACCGCTGGGAGCCGCACCTGGCGCGCATGGTGGACTTCTGGAGCACGGTGGCGCTGGGCAGCCGGCGCTACCGCCGCAACGTGCTCGCGCGGCACGGCGCGCTGGAGGGCGTGACGCCGGCGCATTTCGCGGCCTGGGTGGGACTGTGGCGGCAGCACACCGAGCGCCGCTTCGCGCCGGAGGTGGCGCATTCGCTGCAGCAGGCCGCGCACGGCGTGGCCCGCGCGCTGTTCCGCAAATGCTTCGGGCACCTGCCGGCCTGCGACAGGCCG
>NZ_BAAJYS010000007.1:0-59429 GCF_057543315.1 Acidovorax sp. KPB24-07 | reverse complement strand
CGTGGTCGGCAGAAAGTTGGACGCGCGGGCGTCAGTGCTCCGTAAGCCCTATGGCATCCATCCAAGGGTGTGCTCCTGGTGAGTGCTTTGCTTTTTGAGAGGCCTTCATGCTTAGCCGTTCCATCGCTTTCACTTTGCAACAGGCCGGCTGAATCACTCTATGCAGCCCAGCAAGCCATGGCTCAGGAGGTTCAGTCCGGTGCCCAGAGCGTGGTAGATACCGTAGCAAGCCTGCCATTCAGTGCTGAGGCTGACCGCGCCTATGCCCAACTTCGAACCGTGGCCCGCCTGTCCCATGAACTCCAAGCCATCGAGGAACAACTGCGCACGGCTTACCAAACTGCTGCCTCTTTGGCCCAGAACGACTTGCAATTGCTTCAGGCTTTGCCGCTGCGGAGATCACCTCAGATTTCGCCTGGTCAGCAGGCCCAGGCAGAGGATGCAGTCGTCAAGCCCACTCCAGTCAAAGGCGTCAGGGCCAGTTCCAAAACCAAGACCCAGTCATCTGGAGTGCTCAAGGCCCAATCGCTCAGTTCCAACGACGACAAGGTCTTAACTTACCTCGAGCGAGTACTGACTCGCAGCGCCTGGTCACAGATGACGCAAGCCTCGATCGCAGAAGGTGCGGGCATTCCGAAAGGCTCAATCGCTGTCGCGATCCATCGGCTGAAACAAATGGGCCGCTTGACGGAAGGAGAGCGTGGGCGCTACCGCTTGAAGTGATTGGGCTTGCAAACCGACCAGCGTTGCAAGCATCGTGAAGATCTTCTGCACAATGGCCGGGGGAGGGAACACAAGTGCAAAGACTTCTATGGCTCGCCCTGTTGCCCCTGGCCGCACAGGCGCAGCAGGCGGTTTATCGCTGTGAGCAAAACGGGAAGGTGGGGTATTCGCATGAGCCTTGCGTGGGAGCAAAGATCATCGATGCCACCCCAACCCAAGGGGTGAACAAAATGACCGGCGTCACTCGAAAAGGCGCCGAGGTTCAGCGTGATGAGCACCGTAAGCTGCTTGACGATGGCTTCCGACCGCTGACTGGCATGTCGCATGAACAAATGGATGTGGAACGCCGACGATCCAGGCTTTCATCCGGCGATAAGTTACGGTGCACGTCATTGGATCTTCAACTGCCTGAGTTAGAAAGTCGCGCTGCTGCAGCCAATCGAGAGACAAGATCCCGCGCTGAGGCACATCTATATAAAGTCCGGCAAGAATTTTATTGGCTCAAGTGCTGAATACGGATGTCGATGGGCGTATTCATTTTGAGTGTGGTGCGCCTCGTTAGACACTGTCTAAGGCGATTCCGTGGATTGATGCGAAGTCAGCTTCAGGCTGGGTGCAGTCGCACAGGAATCGACACCGAATGTCGGCGGTTATCTGAAGCTGACTTTGGTGGCCTCCCCAGCTGGAAGTCAGGTCTGCCCCGGAACCTGACAATGGCTGGTGGTGAGCAAACGGCACACGCTGGCGCCATACGTCGCTGTTCTTTGCCATCAATGTCGGAGACGTGGCATTAATGTCTGGGACACCGGGATCCGACGGACTGAGGCCTGTCGGTCTCCCGGTTGAGGGTGGCGCCGTTACGAAAACGGGTCGTAATGCTGAAGGACTTACTCAGCAAGTCCCTCGTTCCCCTTAGCGGCTTCGGTTAGGCTGACTGATCCGGCCCGGTGGCGCCGCCTTGCGACTCCTTGACTTTGCTGTTGCGTGGGCCTCACGAAAGCTGCGGGCTAGGGGCACCATCTAACCTTACCTTTGCGAATCCAGAAGTGCGACTGGCAGCCGTCACGAAGCCACACCGAAGGGGTTAAGGATGGGCGACCTTTCTGGTCCAGGTCCAGATCCCAGCGTGGCGCAGCTTCTTTGATCAACAGAAGTTCGATCTTCCTGCCACACCCGCAGGGGCAGCGCATCCCTACACACCAGTCTTCGCCGTCGTCCCGCGCCAGCACCAGGGCCCTGACCGGCAGCCTCGGAGGCAGGCTGTCTCCACTGAGTACCTGAACACGGCGAGCCGGGGCCACGTACTCGAACAGCCTCAACAACAGCCGCTTGGCATTCATGCGAATGCCTTCGACTTCGGAGTGCGAAGAGTGGGTAGACCCAGAAGCGGCTCCAAGTCGCCGCGTGCGAACTGCGGGTTGGTCGTCGTCGGGAACGACTCAACCGGGAACGATTCCTCTTCGTTCGCAGCGAGGCTGAATCGCGTTCTGGCGTACGCAGCGTTGGACTCATGGCGAAACGGGTAGGCCCGCGCGATAAACTCCATCACGCATGCGGATGCCGCCCTCATGTTCAACGCAATGACTGCTGGCGCTTCTTCGGTGACGCCGCGCAAATAGCCGGCCTGCATCTCTTCTCTGTGTGCATCCGGTGCTGTGCGCCGCAGGTACTCCGCGCGCAGCGAGGCGGGATCGTAGACCCCACGATCTTGAAGCGTCGGGCCGCCCGGGTGGACGTAGTCGATTCGCCCGCAGACGTCAGCGATTGCAGATCCCCGCGTCGCCCTTCTGGTTGGAATCGAGACCCCTACGTCGAACAGCGGGATCAAGAAGCTGGCGGCCAAAAGATCTGCGATCTGTCGAGCGTCAAGGGTGTCGACGCACGAGAACATCACGTCGGCTTGGCTGGCGTACAGCACAGCTTCGCGTGCCGAGATTGACGCGTTCACTGGTACCGCAACCCCCTCTCCCCTGTAGCTGGTCACAGCTTCAGCGAACGCGACGACCTTCGATCTCTGAGCCTTTGCGTCTTCCAGCGTCGAGTTGACGATTCGATTCAGGTTGCGCGGTTCGATCTTGTCGAAGTCGATGAGGATCACCTGGCCGAATCCAAGCCTCGCGAGTTGCTCCGCGACAAGCGAACCCGTCCCAGACACACCGATGACGCAGGCACTGAGGCGACCGAGCTCTTGGGTCGCCTCGCTGGTGAATGCTATTGGTCGAGGGCTGAACTTCCTGTCGGCCCAATGCCAGGTGAGGTCATCACCGGCAACCATCACAGACTCGACCGAGATCGGTGACAAGTCCTGCCGGTGAAGACGCGCCAACATAGCGCCATCAGGGGTCATGATCGCTGTGCCGTGTAGTCCGCCAAGCGCTTGAAAGAGGCTGGGCACCGTCACCAGATCGCTTCGGTCATCGTGCCGCGAGAAGCCGAACAGACCACCGGGATGCGAGTGGGTCAGCACCAAAGAGAGGCCATCAGCTTCCGCCAAGTCGATGGCCTCTTCGATCGCCGACCCCGGCCAAACCAGGTAATCCGAACGCCGCTCCTTGCAAGCGGAATGCGGCACCAACAGGACCTGCTTCACGAGCAGGCGCACTCGTGGACCAGGAGTTCGAGCGCAGAGCAAGATGGCGGCTGCCTCGAGACCATCGCCTGGAAAGAGGTGATCTCGCAGTTTCCGGTGGTCTGCGTTCGTGATCGTCAGGTTGGTAGGCGGGTTCATTGCGGCACCTCTTTGGCGAGCGCCGACTCGACCAAGGCAAGGTGAGTCACGACGTTGTCGGACTCTGGTCGCCACTGACAGGCATCGGACCGATGGCGTGACCACCGCTGGTAGGACTGGCCACAGATGGCTTCCTGTACCTGCGTGCACTCAAGCGCTTGACCACTGTTGAGCGCGAGACTCGGGAAGACATAGAACATGTCGATTTGCGCCCCGGGGTAGGTCGGCGGCACTTCGAGGGCCAAGGTGATCTGCTGTTGGTTGTAGCCCGCGGGAACCGAATATCCAAAGATCAGCAGCCAGCGCCGCTGGTTGTCGAGCACCGTCTCCCACTGGGCGAAGTGCTCGTCGAGGAAGCGTTCGTCGGCATCCAGCAGCGGGAAGTCACGGCGAAGAGCTTGTGCCGCTTCACCGTTGCTCACGTCTTTCGGGGTCAACCGGATTTTCTCGATGCCGGGCGCCCGCAGGTCAACGACAGAGGTGAGTTCCAGCGCCTTCTTCGGTTGTCCGGCCACCTTGAGGAAGATGTGCCAGCCTTGATTGGTGTCAAAGCCCGCTTGGCGCATCGCATCACTGACAACGATCGTTGGCGTCGGCACCTCGAGGCGGACGCCCTGCATGTTGAGGATCCAGACGGGGGCTCGGCTGTAGAAGGCTTCCACCCCTGCATGGCCGAGATCGACCAAGTCGTGGTCTTGGACGACAACGTCAGCCTTGTCCTGACGCTCCAGGTACAGGAGTTTGTCCGCCTGAACGCCGCCGAGGTGGCGCAGGATGCTCCCGGAGATCCGCTGCGCTGGCCAATCGATGCGCTTTCCATCGATCGTCAGCCGATACGAGCGGTCGGTGACGACCACAACGAACCGGCCGCCGGGTTGCGGAATGCTCACCGCTTCGGTCGGGCGAATGTCTTCCAGTTCGCCGTTGGCCAGCAGGTGGAGCACGGTGACCATCTGGGCATCGCTGTAGCCAGCGGCGCTGGCAATTTGCGCCCCGGTAGGGGTGTGGTCAGCCAGAGGAACAGGCTTGAACACGAGGTCGAGGCCAGCGACCTCGATGAAGTGCCCATCTTGGGCAGGAGGACAGGTGTTTGCGTTGGGCATGGTTGCCCCTTTCGTAAAGCGAAATGAACGTTTTTCTGTGACTGGTCAGCCACGAAAGACCACAGACATCGCTTGGGAGCCTTGACTAGGGGCTCCGACGCAAACACACTCTCAATCGCCAAACCGAGTCGGGCGTTCGCGTCAGATTCACCCCTAAGGGCAAGCTCTCAAGCTTGCCCTTTCCTATTTGCACGGCAGCATTTGTTGCGCCTCCTTTCCTACTGGCAGGCCAGTTGGTTGTTGAACAAGTCGGAGACCTTTCCAGCCGAGCTGATCAGGTTTGACAGCAAGCGCCAGTTCTCCGTCTCCTTGCGAACTCTCCCGGCGATGATGGCCGGATGAATCTGTAGTTGCCGCGCCAGGTCGACCGCGTCCTCGGTGGAGTGGCTGATCCTGACTGGGGCGTTGACCCAGGCGGCCTCTGGAATCAAGGCTTCTCCGGCCTCTCGATCGGCCTCCAGCTCTTGATCGCTGGTTCGAGTCTTGTCGTCCAGGTTGTCCGCAATGCACGGATCCGACGCAGTCAAATGCCGCTGGACGTGGATGAGTTCGTGCAGCAGGGCGAACCAGAAGTTGTCGATGCGGTCGTGCCGAAGCGTCAGCGCAACGATCGGTGCTTCGCCGTCCAGCATGGCTGCCCCGTCAAGGTAGGTCTTGTCGAAGTGCCGCTCAAAGACCAACGCGATGCCATGGTTGGAGAGGTACTCCTGAGCCAGCAGAGGGCCGGACTCGAAGGTCGACAGCCGAGTCAGGTTGCGGATCCACTCTGACGTGATGACACCGTGCTGATACGCACCTTTGAGAGCCATGGGGCGTGCCTTTCGCAGCACGCAGGCTTGCCAGACCTTGAACGCGTACTCGTCCATGGTGCGGGCCCCTGTTTGATGAAGCGTCGCACGCATCATGACTGGCTGTCCGCCCAGGCCTGACGCGCACCGAAAGAAGCCCGTCACCAGTTCTTCTGCGTATTCCTTCAGGGACTGCAGTGGCCGCTTATTCGGCCCGAAGAGGCCGCGTTCCTGCATCTCGGCCAACGGGAACTTCGTATAGTCCACCGTCGAATCAACCGACAGCTCTTGCCCTTCGCCGATCAGCACGTCAGCCGGGATGCCTAATCCTGCGTGAAGCCGGCGGATCATCGCCAGGCTCAACGGACGCTTGCGGCTCAGTACCTCGGAGACCTTGGACATCGAGCCGATGTAGGGCACGAGGTCCTTGTGTGCCAGCCGCTGCTGATCCATCCGGAACAGGATGGCGTCGATCGGGTCCGGCGGCGTAGGGGGGAACTTGGTCTGTTCGTACGACTGAATGAGCAGGGCCAACAGCTCCAACTCAGCCTCTTCGGCGGATCCCCCTGCGGGGTCCATGTCCATCAGCTCAGACAGCCGAGCAACGGCAACAGCGTGATCGCCGTCCGTCTTCAGTACTCGAATCTGCGTGCTCATGTTCTTCTCCTGGTGTCGAGGGTCTTGGGGGCTCACTGGCCGAAGTTCTTTTTGTCGTACTCGGCGTGTGTGCCGCCCCACTCGATCATGACGATGCCGTTCTTAAAACGGACTTTGACAACCAGCCGGTAGCTGTTGCCCTTGATGTTGAAGATGACCTGGTTGCCACCCAAAAAAACTTGCTGAGGCGTAGCGGTCCTTGATGTCCTGAGGGGATGACCAAATCGCTCCCTCCACTTCCTTGCGCCAGGCATCCAGCGCTCCCCGAGCATCTGCATGGGCCGCCTTCAGCTCCTCCAAGATGGGTATGTTGACTAGTTGCATAGGCCTCGCTTTGGCCCCCCGGCATGGTTGAATTGTGACTTCCCAAATGGGGAAGTGTCAAGAGTTCCCTTGTTCACGACGATTGACTCCTTGTATTGTTGTAAAAAGCACTTTCAGTGCGTCATCGTTTATGCTGCGTGTCAAATTAATGTTGGCATCCTAGCATGATTACGCTAAGATGTGCAACATGAACGATGCCGCACTAAAAATGAAGCTGGGCGATCTGGCGCATGTCCGCGCCGGACATCCCTTTCGGGGCGCGGTTGAGGCGTTACCTGAGGGGGCGGTCGCCGTTGTCCAGATGAAGGACATCCTGCCTGGCAGAGGTGTCGACTGGTCGTCGGCGGTCCGTACGGAACTGGTGGGGCGTAAGGAGCCGGACTGGCTGAGCGGTGGCGACCTCCTCTTCGTGTCGAGGGGCAGTCGGTACTTCGCTGTGTGCGTTGATTCGCCACCGGCGCCTGCTGTCTGCGGGCCTCACCTGTTCCACCTGACGGTCAAGGCTCGCGAGCTGTTGATGCCGGAATTCCTTGCCTGGGTCGTTGGGCAGGGCCCGGTGCAACGTCAGCTCCAGCAGGCAGCCTCTGGATCGCTGCAACTCAGCGTGACCCGGCAAGCGCTCGAGGCCCTCGAGATCCCGCTGCCACCGCTTGCGACGCAAAGAGTCGTCACAGATATGGCTGCGGCGGCCGCTCGTGAGCGCGCCGTGCTGACTGCCCTGATCCAAAACCGCGAGTTGCAGCTTGAAGCGCTCGCCTTCGCCCTGGCCAGCGGACAACCCACGAATCTCACCTGAAGGTACCGATGACTGAAATCACGAACGTCAGCCAAGACGACATCAACGCCGCTGTCTGGAACGCCTGCGACACCTTCCGCGGCACCGTCGACCCCAGCATCTACAAAGACTTCGTGCTGACGATGCTGTTCTTGAAGTACGTCTCGGACGTCTGGCAAGACCACTACGACGGCTACAAGCAGGAGTACGGTGACCACCCCGAGCTGATCGCCGAGATGCTCAAGAGCGAACGCTTCGTCCTGCCGTCGGACGCGAGCTTCTACGCCCTGCACAACCAGCGGCACAGCCCTGGCAACGGCGAGCGCATCGACAAGGCCCTGAATGCCATTGAAGAGGCCAACATCACCAAGCTGCGCGATGTGTTCCAAGACATCAGCTTCAACTCCAACAAGCTGGGCGATGAGCAGCAGAAGAATGACATCCTCCGCCATCTACTGGAGGACTTTGCCAAGCCCGAACTGGACCTGCGCCCCAGCCGCGTCGGTCAGCTCGACGTGATCGGCAATGCCTACGAGTTCCTGATCAAGAACTTCGCTTCTACCAGTGGCAAGAAGGCGGGTGAGTTCTACACCCCGCCCGAGGTCTCGGCGCTGATGGCCCGCTTGATGGCGCCGCAGGAGGGCGACGAGATCTGCGATCCGACCTGCGGCTCCGGCTCACTGCTGATGAAGTGCGGCCGCTTGGTTCGCGAAAACACCGGTTCGCGCAGATACGCGCTCTACGGCCAGGAAGCGATCGGCAGCACCTGGGCCCTCGCCAAAATGAACATGTTCCTGCATGGCGAGGACAACCACCGCATCGAGTGGGGCGACACCATCCGGAACCCGAAGCTGCTGGATGGCACGGCCAGCCTGAAACACTTCGACATCGTCGTTGCGAATCCACCCTTCAGCCTGGAGAAGTGGGGCTTCGAAGGCGCCGATGCGGACAAGTTCAGCCGCTTTCGCCGCGGCGTGCCGCCCCGGACCAAGGGCGACTACGCCTTCATCCTGCACATGATCGAGACCATGAAGCCCGGTACCGGCCGCATGGCTGTCGTGGTGCCGCACGGCGTGTTGTTCCGGGGGGCGGCTGAGGGGCGCATCCGTCAGAAGTTGATTGAAGAGAACCTGCTGGATGTGGTGATCGGCTTGCCGGAGAAGCTGTTCTACGGCACCGGTATCCCGGCCGCGGTGCTGGTGTTCCGTAAGCACAAGGCCGACGACAAGGTGCTGTTCATCGACGCCAGCCGCGACTTCGAGGCCGGCAAGAACCAGAACCTGCTGCGAGACGCTGACCTGCAGCGCATCTTGGACGCGGCCGCCGCGCGTCAATCCGTGGCGCGCTATGCCCATTTGGCAACGCCGTTGGAGATTGCTGAGAACGACTTCAATCTCAACATTCCGCGCTACGTCGACACATTCGAGGCGGAGGCAGCAATCGACCTCAAGGCAGTGCGTGAGGAGCGCGAGCAGCTGAAAGCCGAGTTGGCCGGGCTGGAGGCGCAAATGTCCGTGTACCTGAGGGAGCTTGGCTATGAATGAGAGGGCCGAACCATCGAAGTGGTTGGTGACTAAGGCCAGTCAATCGGTGAAGTCCTGTCACGCGCCCAAAGATGCACTAGGAAGCTTCGGGAGATGTGATGCTGCCTAAAGGATGGAGACAGGTGCCTTTGCATACCGTCGCCGAAGTTCGCACGGGGCTATCAAAGAACGCGAGCCGGGAGGGAGCCACCCTCAAGCGTCCTTACATCAGGGTGGCAAACGTTCAAGCCGGGATGTTGGATTTGACAGACGTTAAGGAGATTGACGTTCCTGCGAGTCAAGTAGAGCGATACACGTTGCAAACTGGGGATCTTCTTCTCATTGAGGGCAATGGCAATCCGGAGAACCTCGGCCGCAGTTGTTTATGGCGCGGCCAAGTCCTCGACGCAGTTCACCAGAACCATGTGTTTGCAGTGCGAACACCTTCGAGTGACGAGTTGATGCCGGAATTCTTGGAGCAGCAGGCTCAATCCGAGTACGGGCGGAACTACTTTTTGTCGTGCGCCAAAGGATCAACGGGACTTTCATCGCTGAACTCCTCACAGCTGAAGAAGTTCCCATTGGTGCTACCGCCGCCAGCGGAACAACGTCGAATTGCCCAAATTCTCTCCGCCTGGGACCGAGCAATCGCCCACTCAGTACGCCTGCTGGCGAATAGCCGTACACAATGGCAAGCGCTAATCGGCCTCACCCTGAACTTGCCGTCTGCCACCCTGGATACGGTCAGGCCGGCTGACAACGGCGGATTCCCTCCCTCGGTGCAGCCTGGCATTCCTGCCTTGCCGCCGGCGCCCGGGGGGTGGCGCCGAATTCAATTGCGCGACCACCTTCATGAGGTGCGGAGGCCCGTGGCGCTGGAGGGAGACACGACGTACCGGTTAGTGACGGTCAAGCGGTCCCGGGGTGGGGTGGAGCTACGTGAAGTGCTGCGGGGAGCAGAGGTTAAGACGCCCACCCAGTTCTACGTCCGTGCTGGCGACTTCCTGATATCAAAGCGGCAGATCGTGCACGGCGCTTGCGGCATCGTGCCGGCCGACTTGGACGGCGCGGTTGTCTCCAATGAGTATGCGGTGCTGAATAGCGATGGACAGATCGATCTGCGCTTCCTACGGTACTTGTCCGAATCGCGCTACTTCCAGCAGACCTGCTTTCACTCGAGCACCGGCGTCCATGTCGAGAAGATGATTTTCAATACAGAGCACTGGCTGAAGTGGTCATTCAACATCCCGCCTTTGCCTGTCCAGCTGCGCATCGTCGAGATCTTGGACACCGCGAGGCGTGAAGCGGAACGCCTCGCGGTGCAAATTGATTTGCTCAAGCAGGAGAAGGCTGCACTGATGGCTGATCTTCTTACCGGCAAGCGCCGAGTCCGTCTACCTGCCGCCGAGACCACGCCATGACCGCCGTAGCGCCCAACTCGAAGGAGCAATACGCCACGCACCTGCCGGCCTTGCACCTGCTATGCAACCTGGGCTGGAACTTCCTGACTACGACCCAAGCGCTGGCACTGCGCGGCGGCACGCGCGAGGTCATCCTGAGGACGCGCTTGGTCGAGGTGCTACAGACCCGCCGCTACGAGTACAAGGGCCAGTGGTACCCGCTGTCTAGCAGCGGCATCGAGCAGGTCGTGCGGGAGCTGTCTGCCCTCAGCTTGTCTGAAGGGCTGCTGCCAGCCAATGAGCGGCTCTACGGCAAGATGGCCTTAGGCATCACGGTCACGGAGTTCATGCCGGATGGCAAGAAGCACCAGCCCACCATCGCGGTGATCGACTGGACCGATCCTTCTGCGAACCGCTGGGACGTGACCGAGGAGCCGGAGGTGCTGTCCGCGCAAGGTACGCACCACCGAACGCCGGACGTGGTGGCCTACGTGAACGGTATCCCGCTGGTCGTCATCGAGGCCAAGCGCCCGGAGTCGGGCGGTGGCAGCCATCCTTCGAAGGCCATGGTGCAGGAAGGCATCAGCCAGCATCTGCGCAACCAGCGGCCAGGCGAGATCCCCAACCTGTTCGCGTACGCCCAACTGCTGCTGTCCATCAGCCAGACCGAGG
Organism: Acidovorax sp. KPB24-07; assembly: GCF_057543315.1. NCBI lineage: Bacteria > Pseudomonadati > Pseudomonadota > Betaproteobacteria > Burkholderiales > Comamonadaceae > Acidovorax > Acidovorax sp. KPB24-07. The sequence goes on along the minus strand of NZ_BAAJYS010000007.1, from coordinate 48,736 downwards.
GGCGCTACGGCACCACGCACACCGCCGCCAAGTTCTGGGCGAAATGGCGTGAGGAAGAGTTCGATGACGCTCACCTGCAGGCCGTCAAGAACGCGCCATTGCTTCCGGACGTCCGTGCCGCATTGTTTGAAGGCAAGCCTGCATCACTTGCTACCTACTTCGACGCGCTCTGGAGCGCGCCGATGCAAGCCACTGAGCAGGATCGGTTACTGGTGAGTCTGCTGACACCGTCTCGCTTGTTGGAGTTCCTGAGGGGCTATGTGCTCTTCGACCGCAAGGTCGGCAAGATCGTTGCGCGCTATCAGCAGTTCTTCGGTATCCGCGCATTGCTGTCGTGCATCAGCCAGAAGAAGCCTGACTCGCAGGGTGGCGGGCGCGAGGGAGGCGTTGTCTGGCATACCACGGGCTCCGGCAAGAGCTTCACGATGGTGTTCTTGACCAAGGCCCTGCTGCTGATCGAAAGTCTCAAGGAATGTCGCATCGTGGTGGTCACCGATCGCGTCGATCTCGAAACCCAGCTCTCGCGCAACTTCATGACGGGCGGGGCCTTCGGTTCCAGCATCGCTACACAGAAGGATGGCGAGCGCAGCCGCACCCTGTCCGGTCGTGACCTGGCCCAGCGCATCGGCAAGGGGACCGAGCGGATCACCTTCACACTCGTCCACAAGTTCAACACGGCGTCCAAGTTGCCCGAGTGTCGCAACGACTCTCCGGACATGATAGTGCTGGTCGACGAAGGACACCGAAGCCATGGCGGCGAGACCCATGAGCGGATGAAGAAGGCACTGCCGAAAGCGGCTTACATCGCCTTCACGGGCACGCCGCTGCTCAAGGACGAGAAGACCTCCAACAAGTTCGGGCCCATCGTCCACGCCTACACCATGCAACGGGCGGTGGAGGACGAAACCGTGGCGCCGTTGCTCTATGAAGAGCGTGTGCCTGAACTGGACATCAACGAAGAGGCCGTTAACCGTTGGTTCGACAAGATCACCAACAACCTCAGCGATGCCCAGCGCAGTGACCTGAAGCGCAAGTTCGCGAAGAAGGGCGCGATCTATGGCGCCGCTAACCGCATCGAGCTGATCGCCTGGGACATTGCGACCCACTTTAACGAGAACATCAAGAAGCTGGCCCTAGGTCTGAAGGGCCAAGTCGCGACCGACAGCAAGCTGGATGCCATCCGCTACAAGAAGGCGTTGGACGAGACGGGCCTGGTGACGAGCGCGATCGTGATCTCGGCACCCGATACCCGCGAGGGGAACTCCGAAGTCGATGAGGACACGTTGCCTGAGGTCCAGAAGTGGTGGAAGCAGGCCATGGCCACATGTGGCAACGACCCTGACGCCTACGAGAAGCAGGTGATCGGTGACTTTGGCACTGACGGAGCGCCGGACCTGCTCATCGTCGTGGACAAGCTGCTCACGGGATTCGATGAGCCCCGCAACACGGTGCTGTACATCGACAAGCCGCTGAAGGGCCACAACCTGATTCAGGCGGTGGCGCGGGTGAACCGCTTACACGATGCCAAGCGCTACGGCGTACTGGTGGACTACCGCGGTATCCTGAAAGAACTGGACACCGCGATTCGTGCCTATCAAGACTTGGAGTCGCGGACGCAAGGTGGGTTTGATGTTCAGGACCTCGAAGGGCTGTACCACCAGTTCAGCACCGAGTACAAGCGCCTGCCTGCACTCCACGAGCAGCTGTGGTCCTTCTTCAGGTCGGTCACCAACAAGCTGGACCGCGAGCAGTACCGACAGGTGCTCGCCCCTCGCTTCGTGAAGGACGCCGATGGCACCGAGTACGACGAGCGGCAGAAGCTGCGCGACGACTTCTACGACGCGCTCACCGCTTTCGGCCTATGCCTTCAGACGGCACTGTCTTCGCGGAGCTTCTTCGAGGATAAGAGCTTCTCAGAGGAACTGATTGCTCGGTACAAAAGTGATCTGCGCTTCTTCACCGAACTGCGCCAAACGGCGCGCCGAGATGCCATGGAGACGGTGGACTACAGCGTCTACGAAGAGCAAATCCGCAAGCTGGTCGACAAGCAGGTCATCGGCACGGAGGTGCGAGAGCCTGACGGTGTGTATCTGGTTCACCAGCTGGGCCAGGCAGAGAAGCCTGAGGACTGGTCGGAGGAAAAGACTCGCAACGAGACGGACATGATCCGGACCCGGCTGCGGAAGACCATCGAGCAAGAACTCGCTGAGGATCCGTACGCGCAGAAGGTGTTTGGTGAGTTGCTTCGCCAGGCGATCGCCGAGGCCGAGGCGATGTTCGACCACCCGCTGAAGCAGTACGCCTTGTTCAAGTCGTTCGAGGAACAAGTCGCGTCGCGGGCGACGCCTGGCACACCGGACCAACTGGCAGACAACCGCCATGCCAAGGCCTACTTTGGTGCCATTCGCTTGGTGTTGGGTGAAGACAGCTTTGCCGCTTTGGAGTCCCAGGCTCTCGAGCGCTTGGTCCAGCAGTCCCTGGCCATCGACACCGTGGTCAAGGACGCAGTCGCCGAAAACTCGCTCAACCCCCAGAACATCGAAGCAGCGATCCGCAAAAGGCTGCTACCACTTCTCTTCGGCAGCTTGGGGCTGGACAACGCCAAGCAGGTGGTGGAACAAGTCATCCAGATCACTCGCATCGGTCTCAGCAAGGTGTAATCGTGGAGACCGTGGGCATGGATGGCCAGCATCGTGTGGCGTACGGTGATGAGCAGATTGCGTTCACCTTGCGCCGGCAAACCACGCGGGTGGTCTCGCGTGTAGCCATCCACGTTGAGCCAGATGGACGCGTGGAGGTCGATGCGCCCCCGTCAATCCCGTTGGCCGATGTGCTGGCGGCGGTGCGAAAGCGCTCGCGCTGGATAAGTCAGCACGTCTCCGCTGCTAAGGCGCGGATGGCGCATGTGCTGCCGCGCGAGTACGTGAGTGGAGAGTCCATCCACTACCTTGGTAAGCGGTATCGGCTCAAAGTTGTCGTTGATCCGGCGAGTGCTGCCGAGGCAAAGTTGCATGGGGCGTTTGTGGTGGTGAATGTGCCTCGCCACGACGTCGATCAGATCAGGGTATGTATTGACGCTTGGTACCGCAAACGGGCCCGGGAGATCTTCGAGGCTCGCCTCAAGGTCGTTGCCGAGCCATTGAGGTGGGTTCGCCAGTTGCCGTCGTTTCGCTTGCAGTTCATGACCCGCCAATGGGGCAGCTGCTCCCCATCGGGCCGACTGACACTCAATCCGCGGCTGGTGGCTGCGCCGCGTGAAGCCATTGACTATGTGCTGCTTCACGAGATGTGCCACCTGAAGCATTACAACCATAGCAGCGCCTTCTACCGAACCTTGACGCTGTATCTGCCGGACTGGGGGCGCGTCAAAGCGCGGTTAGATGACCAAGCGGAAATCTTCCTTCGGTAAGAGCCGTCTTCTTGGTTTAGGCGGAGCGCAGGAGGCTGCGGCCTTTAAACGTTCGCGGCATAGCTCAGTGCGCCGTCCGCCGTACGAGCATGCACCTACAGGTCCAGGCATGACAGCAGCCGAAGGAGTGGACGTCGCCAATTCCATGCTGAACTTGTCATATAGCAGATCGAGCATTAGGTCGGCGCAGTGCTTTGTCAGCTGAGCATCGCTAAGCGGCCGTTCAAGCCAGCAGCGGAGGTCGGACCAAATGTCAGCTTGCCAACTCCAACCGTGAGCTCGCCTGCCAGCCGCGACCGGCTCCTGTCGCTGCAAAGCAGCCTCCTAGGCTGCATCTCAGATCAGTGCTGCATTGCCATCCTCGGCAGAAACTCCACCCCAGTTCGCTTGACCAGTTCTTGATAGCTGATGGGCGGCCCGACCGACTCCCCTAGCCTGTTCTGCTGCCAATGCGCCCAAGCCCGCTGTGTGGTGGCGTCATAAACCAACTTGTACAGGTACGTCGGGACTTTCACCTGATTCGCGCCAATTGTTGGACCGCTGTCCGTGAACACCGGCCCAGTGATCACGAACACATCCCCTTTGGCTCGCAGCACGTAGCGGCGCGTGTCCTGCTCGATCTTGTTCCATGCCCCCCCGTTGTGTTGTGAATTCTGGGGAACCATGTTCGCGAGACTGAAGCTTTGGGCCATGGCGGTGGGCGTCGGCATATCGCCCGCGGGAGCCATGTGTCCGCGGCTGTACCCAGAGTTTTTGTAATCCTCCAACTCCGCCCGTTCTCCCCGGGGCAAACGAGCATCCGCAAAGAACCGCTTGGCGCGCTTTTCGTCAGCATCCTCAATGCTCTGGCGACTGAGGCGCTGAGCCACGTACACGGGTGTCCGCGTCGCGCCACTGTGCAGCACCGCAAACGCCTCGTAGCAAAGCTCACGCAGCTCACGCCGTGGCGTGATCGCGGGAGGCTTGCCACCCGCAAAGAACTGTGGGCACTGGGCGAAGCTGGTGGGCTGCGGGGTGAGCAGCGCCGCGCTATCGAATTGGGGTGTGCGGGCGAACGAAAGACCGGAGAACGCGCTGGCGAATGACAGGACCAGTGCAGAAGAAACACGCATTCGGCGCGACCAAGAAAACTTCAGAAGCACTTCGATTCGGTTGCAAAAAATGAAGTGCCGATTGGAACATCCAGCAACTCGACTTCCAGAACCTGGAGGCTGCGCACACAGGGATTTACAGGTGCTTTCACATAGAAGTGATGCCTGCAAATTATCCGCTACTGAACAAGCGCTCCAGATGACCGGGCTCTGTTGCACAAATCGAATTGCAGACGGCATGACCCCAACCCCAGACGGACCTATGCCACAGCAGTCACCGACACGGTGTGAGAACGGCCGATCTGACTGAACCGATTGAGCAAGGCCACGCGGACATGCAGCTCCACAACCTGGCGGTCGAACGTGCGCGCGATCACCCGTTCGCCCAGTCGCTTGAAGCAGTGCATCTTCGTCTCCACAAGGCTGCGCCGGTGGTAGCCGCTCCACTTCTTCCAAATGCCGCGACCCAGGCGCTGGCACGCCCGAATGGCCTCATTACGATGCGCCGAGCCCGGACTCGACCTCTTCCAATGGCTGGCGTTCTTGCGGGGAGGGATCACCGCCATCGCGTGCCGCTCGGCAATGGCGTCCAGGCAGGCGCGCGTGTCGTAGGCGCCATCGGCACTGACGCTTTCGATGGATTCGTCAGTGGGAATCTGAGCCAGTAACCCGGGCAACATCGGCGCATCCCCAATGGCGTTGCTGGTCACCTCGATGGCGCGTATTTCCAGCGTCTGCGCGTCGATGCCCAGATGGACCTTGCGCCATTCGCGCCGGTATTCAGCGCCATGCTTCTTGCGTTTCCACTGTCCTTCGCCCAGGAACTTGATGCCGGTGCTGTCCACCAGCAACTGCAGCGGCGAGTTGGTTCGCTGGTAGCTCAGTTCGACCTGCAAGGTCTTTTGGCGCCGGCAAACAGTGCTGAAGTCAGGTACCGGCCAGTCCAGCTTTGCCAGCCGCAGCAGGCTCTGCACCATGCCCAGCGCCTGTCGCAAGGGCTGGCCGAACAGGCACTTGATGCTCAGGCAGAACTGGATTGCTGCGTCCGAGAAGGTTCGGCTGCGTCCACGCCTGCCGGTCGGCGTGCCAAACCACTGCATGCCCTCATCTAGCCACATCGTCAACGAGCCTCGCGCTTTCAGCGCCGCGTTGTACGCCTTCCAGTTCGTCGTGCGGTACTTGCTCCGCTGCAAGGACAAGGCCGCAATGATCGCCCCGCAAACTCTGAATCGTTAAAGCAATTTGTACTTTCTCACTCGAGGGAAAGGTCGACCGTGGAGGTAGGCATGAATTTTGTCGAAATTGAAAAGACACGAGCGCTAAGCCATCAGCTACATCGAGAACGAGTGGAAAGAGGTAAGCGGCCTGGAACCACGGAGTTTGTTGCGCAGATCGACGGCGTGGAGGCGGGACTCTTGATCTTCGTGCGGGTACCAAGTCTAGTGACCACTAAAGCAATCTTCTCGTGCCCAATGGGGCCAACAGCATTCCCGCCGCTTCCGGCCCGACCCAGTCTTTGAGCTTGGCCTGCCTATGTCTTCTTGCGTGGAAAGAGGGCTTCGATCTTTACATATTCGTCTTCACTCAATATTCTTGCGCTCATAGCAGTTAGTTTTCGCCCCCAGGCATTCGTGACTTTTTGAACCTTGGCCAATTTCAATGGAGCACTCGCCGGGTGTAGATTCTTTAGGTAGATAAGGGCATGTGCCGGGCCCCTTTCAACGTGAACGATTACAGCAGTTGCGTTGACCTTACAGGTGCTGTCATCGCCCCTTTTTTTGGAGGCGTAAGCCTGGATGACACGGTCACCGGGCTTTGCTTCCTTTGCGACCCGCAACCTCATTGGCCAGCTAATCGGTTCTAGCTCGGAGGTCTCGATCTCAGGTGCCAATTTCTTCGCGACGTGAAGTCCCTTAACCCGCTGGAGCGCTAGGTCATCCCTAAGCTTTTCAGACATTGGGCCGGTCGATAGCCACCACGCCACCGATCTGCCTTGGATTCTTACTGGCGGCCTTGGCGTGCTCGGCCCTCCCTGTTCGCGTAGTACAGGGATCTCGGCCAAAACCTCCAGTTGAACAGTAGTTAGCAATGCCTTCGGTGTCGCGAGTTGGGCAACAAAAGATAGCACTTGAGCGTGCAGACCGCTGTCTTGACTCAAAACTGCAGCCTCCACTAACCTGTTCTTGGAGTTAAAGGATGCATTGGCTGACCCGACCAGAACGCTACTACCAATACAGGCGACCTTCGCATGCAGCGCAGGCTGGCTGTAGATCTTCACACCTTTTTTATGAAGCTTGAGTAGCAAATAGCCGTTGCTTTTTCCTGAAGAAATCGAATCAGCTGATGCGTCGCACACCAGGATGTCTCCTTTTTTGAGGTGCAGGAGATCCCGGCTGTAGTAAGCAATCGCTGCCAAGATGACGGTACGTGGGCGTTGCAATGATTTCACCTCATCCCAGAGCGTTTCACTGATCAGTCGGCTGTTGCTCTCATTCATATCGGTCTTTCGGCTTGGTGGCATTCAGGGCAGTTGTTGGGCCTTAGCGGCCGTTGATCAAGGACATCTGCTGTGCGTGTTCATGGCGCTGGACTGACCGGTCATCATCACTGAATGTGCAATCTTCGAGCATTTCCCCCAAACTTCTTTGGGATTCGTGTATGAGATATACGTGCTAGAGAAATTCAGAGCCAAGGGCATTGGCACCCGGCTTTTGTGGCGAGCAGAAACCGTGGCTCGTGATTCTGCGTGCAAGACGATGCGTCTTACGGCGCGCTCTCTCGAGCAAGAGTTCATCAGCGACGTGAAACTGATGTCTTGGTACGCTCGCAACGGTTTTACTCGAGATATCCATGACCCCAGTGGGATGAAGAAGAACCTTGCCGGTAGGTTCACATTTAGCGGTGAATTAGTTGAATAGTGGTTGGTATTTAGGATCGGTCGCAGTGCGCTAAAACCTAACTTAATGAAGCCATGTCACCAAAAAACATCGAAATCAAGAAACGCCACCATTACATATGGGCCAACTACCTAGCCCGATGGGGTAATGGCACCAAGAATGTTTTCTACACCACGAAGAAGGGGAGAATTGCTCACGACAGTGTGCGGTCCATTGGTGTTGATGACTATTTCTACAAGACCACGACGCTTGCAAGAATTCACATCGAAATGATTAAGGGGTTTTCCCAAAAAAGCCCCGAACATCTCCAAAAACAGCACATGTCGTATCTTAATGATTTCCTGAAAATTCAGCAGTTGGAGGCTGCTTACAGCCATTTTGACATTCGGATTCAGGAAATTGAACTGAACCTTCAAGCGATCAAGTGCAATCTACTGGAAAACCTTCACGCATCCCACGAAAAGATGGCACTTCCAGTGTTGGCCGCGTTGGCTGAGGAGAATTTTGACGTGCTTCAGCAAAATCGGCATCTGCTCGACTTCATGGCGTTCCTCGGTCACCAAATCTCTCGTACAAAGGCATTCCGAGATCGCATAATCGCGATTCTACCTCGGAGCAATGCACTGGAAATTGAACTGGCGGATGCGATGGCGCACGCCTGGTGGTTTTTGAGCTATATGTACGGAATGAATATTGGGGCAAGCCTGTATATTGATCGTCACAATACCAAGCATGCGATATTGATGAATAACACCAGCGTGCCTTTCATCACGTCTGACCAGACTGTCGTCAATGTGCACTCATGTGTGTCAGAGACAGTGTTTGCCGCTCCCCAGCATGCTGATTTTTATTACCCGATCTCGCCGCGAATCGCTTACGTCATCTGCGATTCTGAAAAGTTTAAATCAGGCAAGAATGACGTCGACAAAACTACCGTAGTCGAACTCAATTCCCAGGTGGCTGCTCAAGCCGTTGTGCACATTATCGGTGACTCTGAAGATGCCATTCACCCCTTCAAAAACCACATTGGTCGGCGTCACCGGAAAATGCCTGATGGGCGTGTCACGGGTTGACGGAGGAATCGGAGCAGTCATTGCGTTCTGTCAATCGACGCATTACCTCCTGCTTTGACTTCTGGGCATCACCCCTTGCTTGCGCGGAAAGCTTGACGGCCCCCTACGGGCCTAAAGCGGAAGTCGGCCAGGGGAAGCTGTTCCGCGGAGTTCTTAAAGCTTGTTTGCGTCGGATTTACCAACGCCGTTGCAACCTATAGTAGAGCCTTGTGCTGAGATTTCACCCGCAGCAGTCTCATCACTTTAAATGCGTCCTACTGGCCTAATAGCGAATGACCAACCATCTCGACGCATCTCAAACTTGATTAGATTACAGTTCAAATTTTCAGCAACAACCTGCTCCAAGACTCTTGCATGCTTATCTCGACTGGTGAGGTTCGTGTCCATATTCCATGAGGCTACAGTGCCCGCGATAAAGTCTGGAAGCCTAATCATGGGATCAAACCACAGGCCCCCTTCAGCCTTCTCATCCACTGCTATTCCTATTTTTGGAATTCGCTCCTCAGGCAGTTCTTGCTGACACAGCCCCCAATGATTAATTTCAAACAAATCAACATATATCTTAAAAAATGCATCGTGTATTTTGTCACGATCCGCAAACCATACAATGGAGTTGCAGGCGATTTCCTTTGATAGATAAAAACCAAGGATTGCCGCAAGAATGCAGGTTAACGCCATGCGGTGAAATAGTTTTACGTTCGCCGTTGGCCTTTCGAGCTCCCTAGTTGCCAACTTGAATCGTTTAATTTGCTCTTCAAATTTTTCTTTTCCCTCTGGCTGATTACTGCACCACCCATGAAGCATCTCTATGATTTGCTTTAGATTTTTAAGCAAAACAGCTTGCTTACTCGTTTGTTCCGAGTGCAAAAAACCGGAAATATCATCAAGCATAAAAGCCACATGAAAAAAACGTGGATCATTTAACGCTTTAGATGTCTCTTCGGTGATTTTGGATATTTTCTTGATATCTTTGGGGATCAATCGATCCAACTCCACCAAGGAGTGTGGAAGTGCCGCATGATAAGGAGTTAAGGTGAAAGCAATCACATCATTTGGCTTGTCCCTGTCGTCAACGCAATAGTCGCTTATGAGCGCAAAATCGGCAACACCTCTGTGATGCCCAAGGTAGCTCCTTAGATTTTCCAGAAAGGTTTTGTCTAAGGTTCCCCTCAAGGTCTCAAATATATCTTGCATATTAGAAATCTAGTCGCAGTGCGGGCGCCGTTCTCAATAAAAACATATGCATGTACATGCCCGCTTCTGGTCGATCTGAGTCACTCGGCGTAACGGCCCGAATGGCTGTTTTTGCTGTCAGCAGTCATTCAACCTAAGCGTCGTTCAACACGATACTCAGCTTTTGCTTGATCTGTCCTGGAAGCTCGTTGGCTGAGATCGTGAAGGGCAGATGTCGGCTGCTCTGTCAGAGCAGGGTGTAAGTTTGATAGGCGCCGTAGCAGTAGGGCTGACGCCTCAGTACATTCAACTGCTTCGCAGCTTGGAGAAGCCTGTGATCCTCTGGGAACGCGGAACTCAGGTAAGCGGTAAATTCATCATCCGACATTTCGATCAAACTGGCGAGCGCGTGGCTTGCTGCAGCCGCAGGTCGCATGTCGCGCAACGCCGGCGCGAACAGTGCCGTGAACACGAGATTGAAGCGATCCATGATCGCCCAGGACGAGGCAACCACCTCTGCCTTACCGTTCAAGAGGAAGAGGGACGGGAATCCCATCAAGTCATGTGACCTGAATTTGCCTTGGAAGTTGTGATTGACAGAGCCACCGCTATGGCATGTTCCCAAGACGGCAACCCGGTGCGGCCATCGGTACGCGACCTCCTGAAGCCGCGAAACGCTCATGACGGTGTGTTGGTGCAGGCCACCCATATCGGCAAAGGCCGGATCTGTGAACACCCCGATGGACATACCGTGATGCGCTAACACCAGCGTGTCGGTCTTCTCCATCTGCGATGAAAACTCTTCCCAGTTGGGCTTGTTCAGGATCGTCGCGTCGGTGCCAGAACCTTCAAAGAACGCCTTGAGGTCGGCCTGATCATAGGTAAGACCAGATTCCTCCTCTCGGATGCCAAGTGCTACCTTCGGCGGCACGTACGTGCCGTGCGCTGGATATAGCGCCAGGCAGGTGCTGACCGAGAACAGGCCCGCAGCCATCCGCTTGCGAGTAGACTCATGGCAGAGAAGAACGAGATTGATCGGAGTCAGATCCATGCGATCTGGTATGAACAGCAGGCCCCTGCAGTTCTTTGCAGCCACTTCGTCCAGCGCGTCTTTTAGAGAGGTCAGCAACGCGGCTTGGTAGGCGTTTGCGGCAATGGCCAGAGGTTTGCTTTGATCGGGACTCTGGCGTTGGCTGTACAGAGCGACGGCGAATGCGGCGGTCTCACTTTCAGGAAGATCGCAAAGCGTGTATCGGTCACCTACGATCAGTAGAGCCTTATTGTCGGCCGTCAACAAGTTGACCAGTAAAGCGTAGCCTTCGTCGAGCCGGTCCTGAATCAGTAGTTCGGCCTCCGCGGCAGTCGCCCGCTCGAACGGTCGGTCTACATCATGGAGCTCGCACATTCGGTCGGCGTACTCAGCGACCTTGCGCCATGGGTCGGGCAGCATGTTCTCCGCAAAGGGGTCATCGTATTTCTCGAGGAAACCCATGAGGTGAGGGGCACCCTGGTTGGCCACCGTGAATACCAGTTTGTCCAACTCGTCGGCCTCGGAGCACGTTAGCTTTGATTTCAGGCGCCGAGTCCACGCGAGGAAGTGGAGCCAGTCAGAGAGCCTGTTCGACCGCGTTCCGGCAATCACAGCGAGCACGTCGGATGCGTTTCCAGTGCGAGGAAAGCGGACCAGGATGTTTTCGATCCTTGGAATGAAGCGCTCACGCAGGCCCCGACGGTAGTGGAGCTTTTCGACCAGATCCACCGTATCGTCAAGCCTTGAAATGGCTCGTCGGAGGCAGTCGCAAGCCTCCGGAAAATCACCCCAAGTCACCGCATTCTTGGCGGCGATCAGCTCGAGCTCCAGCCCTTGTTCAGGATCCATCGTTGGGATCTTTTCCATGAACACGCGCGCCTGCGTCATTCGCTGGTCAGAGGAAGTTCGATCCCCCAGTTCTCGCAGGCATGCCGAGAGCGTCGACAGCACACCGGCGCGCATTGTCTCCGACAGATCATCCCGGGCAATCACCTCTTCAAAGGTCTGCCTCGCACTCTCAAATTGGTCATCCCAAAACCTACGCGTTGCCCGATTGAGGATGAGAGGCGTTGGAATCGGCTGACCGAGTTGCTCGAAAGCTTTGCTCAGACCCTCCCAAACTCTGTCGGCGTACGCCAGATCGCCTTCAATCATGGAGGTCGAGTGGAGTGCCATCAGAACTTCGGCCAACTCCTTGGCCAAATGATGCTCACGAGCCAGTCGCTCGGCCTCGACAAGCGTTCGGTAGGCTGTTTGAAAGGCGCGAAAGTCGGTGAACAGACTCGCCGATACGAGCATCATCTGGATCGCATCGCCGAATGCATCTGCGCTCAGATGTAGGCGAATGATCTGATGCATCACGTGTTGGACGTGGTCGGCGTGTACGTTACCTGGAAGCAGCGTTCCAACGAGTTCCGCGGCGCGTGCGGCCTCGGCATTCGTCTTGTGCTCCTCGGTGATGTCGACCAAGCGTTCCAGATATAGCGTGATGCGCGCGATATCGCCGTATTCGCAAAATACGCCGACGGAAGTGGCGAGTGCATGCGCGAGCTCAGACGTACGCCGTGCCTCGGTCAGTACCTTGTTGGCAGTTTGCACGTAGGCCTCAGCGTCCCCCTTACTTGCAACTCGGAGAGACGCGTCTACGAACGCATTGACCTCCTCTTCGCCCATGCCTGCACGAACGAGTTTCTCGAGTTGGTCTGCGAATTCCGTTGGGCTGATGGCTGACATGAATGGACGTTCGAGTTCGCCGCTGTTGTGGTGCGAGATCGCGATCACGAGCGAGCTCAGGCCCAGATAATAGTGCTGATTTTCCGTCGCCGCGGCAGCGAAGACCAGAAGACTGGGGGAACCAGGGGCACCTTGTCCAACGAGGGCGTGCAGGCCTCAACGGAGTTGTCGCCGATGAACCGCCCCGATTTCCGCGGAGGCTGTTTGGTTTAAGTCACCCCACCACCGCGGTGGTCTGACTGGCGAATTGCCGGTAGTAGTTTGTCGCCACACCTTGTCGGCACCGTAGACCTGAATGTTGGCCTGCCAGACGCGCTGAATCTGCGGCATAAGCATCTCGTCGCGTTTGGCGCGGGCACAGCGCCTGTGGGGCTCGCGCAGCAGCGCGGCATGGCGCCTATACGCCGACGGGGCAACCTGCAGGACCTTGCAGAGCGGCTCGACCCCGAAGGCTTTGCGGTGCTGGTCTATGAAGGCTTTTACGACTTCAGTCGGCGGTCGAGCTCCGCCTGGGCGAAAAACGCGCTGGCCAGCTTCAGTATCTCGTTGGCCCGGCGCAGCTCCTTGACCTCGCGCTCGAGCTCCTTCATCCGCTGCGCCTCGCTACTCGTGACGCCTTCGCGCGCACCAGCATCGACCTCGGCGCGCTTGCCCCATTCGCTCAAGGTCTGTGGCACGCAGCCAATCTTGGGCGCAATGAACTCGATGGCCGCCCACAGCGACTGGTTCTCCCCACGCCGCTCCCGCACCATCCTCACCGCGCGCTCGCGCACCTCGGGCGAGAGCTTGTTCGACTTGCTCATGGCTCAATCCTCTCAGAGTGTTGAGCCTCCGCAGAAACCGGGGCGGTTCAAATTGTTCAGGGCGGACTATTTAGCTTTACGCATTGATGATGCGACTGTAAGCCGCCCAATCGATAGCCGGTACTGACCCGAGGCTCTGCAATCTCGCGAGAAGGCGAAAGAGAAAATACATCATTGCCGCCGGCTCAGACACCAGATGGTGGGTGTCTCCATAGCAGTCGTAGCAGCCGTGATCCAGGGCACATACGCAGTCGAGGGCCGAATCGGATTGGCCGAGGTGGCCCAGGAAGATGCTATCCAGACCATTGACCCAACCTGAGCGTGGCGCGAGCAGCCCTGCGAGGATGCGGAAGTGCGGCTTGGCCTGGTAGGTACCGCCAGCGTGTGAGATGGCCACAGAAGTCCGGGTCATGCTGCGGACAGACGCTGCCTTCTTCTCCGCATACTCGATGTATCCCTTGTTGACCTCAGGCTTGCACTCGAATATTGCATAAACTGCCTCGGCTGGAATGTACCTATGGTTCTTCTGGTCAAGCAGGGTAGGCGTGAAATGCCGGTCAAAGATGACCACATCGATCTGATCGCTGCGATTTCCCTTCGAATCGATGATGATGCCGGTTGCGACCTCGTAGCGGTTTGGTAGGTAGGAGCGCAGCAACTCCAGCCAGTGCTCCTCATTCACTGAGCCCATTGTTCCCGCGTGGCTGATGGACTGCGTGGCGAGCGCCATCTGGCTACCGAGTGCGGTCTGGACATTTGCGAAAGCTTGCTTGAGCCAGCTGGTGTCGTTGACAGCGGCATTGAGTCCGGTCGGTGTGTTCAGGGTTGGATTCTGGGTCATAGGTGCGCTTTACGAGAGTGGAAATTTGGGGCCGAACACGGCGCGCCACGCCTTCAACGCCTCGCCGTTCTGCCCCTTGCGAGCCAGGTGTATGGCATTGGAGGCCTCGCGGCTCGCAGCGAGAAGCAGTTGTTGTGCACGGTCCTTTCTCGCCGCATCCATCCCGTCGCTGATAGGTGTTCCAAGTCCCGCAGGATCGGCCCACTCGTCCTTGATGCGATCAGCGAGGGATGAGAACATCGCTTGCAATTCATAATCAAAGCGCCCCTGCCAGCCGCCGTGCAGGCACTCCAGCGCCATTACCTCGATAAGGAATGATGGCTTTACAGGTTTGTCTGTGCCATGCTTAGAGTTGTTGTTCCAGTACTTGACCATCCGCACCAGTCCTTTCCACTCCGACGAGAAGGCTTGGTGAGCATCCCGCGCCTTTTTCGCGTGGGTCTCGGGGTTGGTTTTCATCCATTTGCCGGTGTCATTGTTTGGAATTTCGTAGTCGCTGCCGACCGCTACTGCAGGCACTACATCCACGCTGACGACTCGGTAGTCCGTGTTGTCCTCTGCATCCACGACAACGCCGAAATTGACGCTGACTGAGCGACCTTGTTTGCGTACAGCCTCCTTTCCGTACTTCTCAGCCAGCGCGTTGTAGAAGTCTTCCAGAACCACAGAGGGTGCTTGGGGTCGGTACTTCTTTTCCTCGGAGTCAGACAGTACAAAGAAGATGTCAATGTCCTTCAGGGGCTTGGTCTTAGTGTGCCGCTTGTAAGAACCAGTCAAGAAGTCGCGCTGGATCGAAAATCTGGAGCAGATGTGCTCACGAACTTCGGTGTGGCGCTTGGAAGCGTTTGCTTGCTCGCGGTCGTTCAGCTCAAGCCTGGACTTGAACTTTCGGAATGCATCGTCGAGGGAAATCATCAGCGGTTCCTCCAATACGCGGCGCTCGCCCCGAGTCCGCCATGTTCGAGAGTAGATCCAAGAGTCTGGCGCACCATGCCTTCGGTTGAACGTGAAGTGGCCGGACCCCAGCCAGCGACATCCGGCCGACCAGGCTTGATCTTCAGCATGATCTCGTAGCTGGCGCTCTCAGGTGCTACGCCGGCCTTCCTGATGGCGTACTTCAACTGCTCGGTGTCGGTGTAGAACGAACCATCGCCATCGCTCCACTGGTAGATGATGTCCAAGTCCCAGCGGACGATCAGCGCGTTCGTCGCCGGGTTGAATATCTCCAACTCGACCCGTTCAAGGTGCCGGGATTCGATCCAGGTCTTAATGGCGCGGTGCTTGCTATCCCAGCTGTTGACCAAGTTCGCTGGAGAAAGTCCGCTCAGGCGGATGATGTCCTTAAGGCTCTTGAGCACGTTGTCGGTGACGTAGGTGACCGAGTGGGTGTACGAGTAAACGGAAACAGTACTCATGGCTTCAAGAACCCCTGCAAGTCAAGTGTTACGGCGGAGGCGATCGCCGACTTCTTGTCAGCGTCAAATTCAAAGCCGTCCGCTGCATCACGTGCGACCACCCGGTTCGTCTGTTCTTTCAGAGCGGCCTGAACCCAGGTCAGATCCTCAGCAGCAACGGCGACGGATACCTGCCAATCGCCCTTCGTGGCATCGAACCCCAGCTTTGCTTCGTTGCTAGCGGACTCATCGAGCGCGTCGTCGTCGTACAGGCAGTAGATGCGGGTGCGCGGTCCGTCGCAGGTGACGATGATTGGACTAGATTGCGGCACTTGGTCTGTGATCACGCTCGCCACAATTCCTGTGACGCTCAGGAGTTCCTTGCGGGCCGCAGTAGTGGGGCTGCTGGCCGTGATCAGGCCCACGATGGCGCTCCACGTCGCTGCCGCGTCCCTAGAAGGGACACTGCGAAAGTCTCGGCGGACGGTACTCATTCGTGACCTTCCTTACGAGAGCGCGCCAATTTGGCATCCGTCGCGGCAGCGAGCAAGTGGGCAGCTGTCAGCTTGTTCGGATCGGCTGCAACCTCGCGGCTCATAGCCATCGCATTCACCACCATTTTGCGCAGTGCACGACCGTCCAGGCCCTGACAAGCGCGGGCAATCTTGGCCATGTCCTGGGATTTCGCGATGGTCTCGATGCCTGGGAACTGGCCTGCCAAACCGGTCAGGCATTGCTGGAGGATCTGAACTACGGCGTCTTGGCCGGGTGGGGGCACTTCGATGACTAGGTCGCAGCGTGACGTGAATGCATCGTCAATGGCTTGGGGGAAGTTGCTAGTGGCGATAAACAGGATGTTTGGATTGCGGTCTGCCAGCGCATCGAGTTGGACGAGCACCGCATCTGTAGCGCGATGAATATCGACTGGATTTGCCTCCAAACTCATCCTTGAGCGGTCTGCAGCCAAAGTCTCGACCTCATCCAAAAGAACCACAGTCGGCCCATTGTTCGCCTGTTCCGAGATTGTCTGGGAAAACAGCTCGCTGACTGCGCGCTGCGTTTTACCCATCGCCGAGCTCGTCAGTGCATGGGGGTCGACTTCGACCAGGCGGGGCTTGGCCTTTGGCATGAGACCCGCCAGTTTGCTGGCCAGACCCCGCGCCAACGAGGTCTTCCCTGTGCCTGGGGGTCCAACCAGAAGGATCACCCCATGCATCGGCAACTGGTCGCGCGAAACCTTGGGGCGTAGGGAGAAGTTCAAGATAGCCTGAGACAGCAGGCGCTCCTTAATGTCTGGGGCCACGATGATGCTGTCCCAGAGTGCGTCAAGCGTTGCGTGCGGAAGCACTCGGATAGCGGATATGCCCCGCGGCAGGTCTTCGGGGCGAACCAGATGTTGTACTGAGGTATTGGCGTTCAAGTCTGTCCCGTCCTTATGAGGACGCCGTTGTTGTGGTGAACAGAAGTTTTCCAGCAGTTGGGAAAGGGTTGGTGGAAGACCGATTCAGGTGTTGGGGCCACTGCCTTGCTCGGTTACACGTTTCCGTAAAGGCGCCTTGACATCCTTGTCCTGACCGGCTTGTGATTAAGAAAGCTGAACCGCATGCCCCCAAAAATCTTGCACGTCTTTGTGAGATGCTGCGATTCTCTGAAAAGCGCTACTCCGGGGCCCCCATGATTCGCATCGCCATCATTGAAGACGTCCAGGAGGACAGCGACAACCTGAAAGCGCTGATCTTGAACTCGCTGCAGGCTGACATCAGGCAGGCCTATTCCAAGGCGGAAGCAGAAGCGTTGCTGAAAGAAGAAAAGTTCGATCTGGTCCTCATGGATATCGAGCTGGGAACCGGTGCGAGGAATCGCTATGCTGGACTTGGGCTGCTGAGCGATATTCGCGCGAACTGGCCAACGATCGTCGTATCTGGAATGCCGGAGGACAACCTCAGGGGGTTGGCGCTCACGCTGCATGCATACGACTTCATTGCAAAGCCGGTTGATGAGCAGGATCTCATCAACAAGATCGAACACGCGCTCGAATGGTCAAATTCAGAGGCCGGGAAAGACCTGACTACTCAGCAAGGGTTGCCGGATGGTCTGACCGCTGACCCTCTACGGAAGAATCGCTACCTTTGGAAGGGAAACGCGGTGGCGCTGACGATGACACAGCTCAGCATCCTGCAATGCTTGATTGAACGACCTGGTACCGTAGTGGAGACAAGGAACCTATTAAGGAACCTGAAGTCGGGAATGTCAGCCAAGGCAATTGCAACTCAACTGTCAAACGTGCGCACTAAGTTTCGCGAGTTCGACCCCGATTTCGACCGAATTGATAACGAACCCGGCCGTGGCTACTTCTGGAAAACTACACCGTAGTCACTTGCCGCAGTGGTGGCAAAGTTGGGACTTTACCCTCACCACTCTCGCGCTCCTAGCCCTCCTCATCGTCATTTTGGGCGGGGCAGTCTTTGACATCAGCATCTCGGCGCACAGGAAAGAGCAGCTGGTTCAAGAGTCGGAGCTCAATGGACAGCTTGCCCAGTTCCTGCTCAGTACACGTGAACCTGATGGGTCGTCGTTGCTTGAGAACCCCGCGGAGTTTTCGGCGGTTTCTCGAGCGCTGAACGTCATCACGTTGCGTCGCTCGTTCTTCTTCTACCTGCTCCAGACGGGCAACGCAAGGGCGTTCAAGACTGGAGACATCAACTTCGAGGCGCCGAGAGCCTGCCAAGTGGAATATGCCGGTAGTCGGCGGGATGGACCGCTCGCGGGAAACCTGCGTGCCTGTTTCGCAGCAGTGCCAGGGGACCAGACTGGGCGCTATGTGTATTTCTCTTTGCGCTACCCTTCCAGCAAGATCGAGCGCCACCGCCCTGGCCGCCAGCTCGCAGAGGTGAATCGTGTAGCCCTCACGTTCGGCGGGCACCGAGAGAATCATCTCACTCTTGCCTATCAAGTTCCTCCGCTGGCCCGCTCGCGGTATCCCTCACAACTGTCCCGCTTCGAGCAGGTCCACGAGCTTGCCGGATTCGTTTCAGGAGAAGGAGGCTTGCCCTCCCGATTCGTTAATGGGCAGGCATTCGAAAGCCAGGTGGAAGAGGATGGAAGCGCGCCGCAGAGTTTCGTAACGGTAGTAGGCCGACTTGACTCATCGCTCCTGCTGTCAACGGGTTCTGACGAAGCATGGCCCTCAACTGCTCTGAAGCAAATCGCGATCGGTGTGAGGATCTATGACAAGGCATCAACTACCTCGGACACGGAAATTCTTTTTTGATGTGCCTCCTGGAAAAGCTGGCACTCCGGTTGTGTCTCTGACACAGGCTTATCTATCAGCGGTTCCATCACGCGCGTCTTTACTGGTCAGCTCCATTGGCTCTGGCGGTGCTCGGCGCATTCTCTGGCGATCTGACGATGCAGGTATTAGCCAGTCGACGACGCGGCTTGGTGGGTGGTGGCAAGACATCGCTGATCATTGGTCCGAGTTCATCATCTCCAAAGGAGTTCTTCAAAGTGAGCCCGTGCAAGCTTCCCAAAACATGCGAGTTGGCGGAATTTTGAGTGCCCGAGCGACGCTCACCGCTACGCCATTCACGCTGCCCGACCTTGCTACACGTGCGTTCACATGGGTTTCAGCGGCAGTTGGACTCATTGTGGTCTTGGCCATTTACTGGGGGCACAATGCACTGAAGCTACGTCGTCTTAGAACGGTGGCTTACGCAATGGCTGTGCGGCCCGCTGGCGGGGGCGATCTGAAAAAGTTCGCCGCACCCAACGAAATTGGTACCTTAGCGCGCGTTTTTCACCTTTTGCTGAGACGCAATCGATCCCGGGATGCAAACTTAGTCAAGCGGCTACGTACTCAGGAGCTACGGCGCGCTGAAAGCCTTCGGTTAGCGGAGGCTCATGTACAAAATAGGAAGGCGATTTTGGATGCCATCGGACATGAGATTCGAGCTCCGCTTAATTCTCTGGTGAACATGACGAAGGATCAGCATGCCGCTCAGCAAAAGCTCGCGCGCATTCGACGTGCAGTGGAAGCGCTTCATGAGGCGACTAGCGTTGAGGACGGACTTCGGTCAGGCGAGATCGCGATGTCGCCGCATGACCTGGCGGATTGGCTCAGGCGGTTCGCCCACAACCTGAATCAAGACGGCAGAAACGTGAAGTACGTCGGTCCTGATCACGAAGTCATGGTGCAGATGGACTCCATTCAGTTGGAGCAAATCTTGGATAACCTTCTCGACAATGCCCAGCGATACCGTATAGCTGGCAGTAGCATCGAGCTGGGATTATCGAAGTCAGATGACCTTGTGGAACTGACCATCTTCAATCGAGGAGATCCCATTCCAGAGGCTGATATCGAAAGAATCTTCGATTTGGGTGTGTCCGACAGTGAGGCACCAAGCAACAGTGGAATTGGGCTTTTTGCGTCGCGCATCTATGCATTGGCTATGGATGCTACTCTTCGCGCCCGCAACGAGCCTGATGGCGTCTCATTAGTATTGGAGTTTCCACACCAAAGTCGAGATTGAGTGATCGCCTGATCAATTGATCAGCGAGTAGCAGATTTTGTGGTACCAGCCCGACTGGCTCTACGCCGCGTAGAAGGCCAACCAACTGTCATTCTTCCCCGAGTGTGATCTAACTAGTCCGCCCTGAATAATTGAGTTTTCAAGCGGTCGTATGCGACAGAACACGCAAACGCTGGATTGCCACTGCCAAGACGGCAGTCAGACTGATACCCACTCGGGCGCAGTACAGCCGCAGCGGCCAGAATCAGGCGCAGGTTGTGCCCGGCGCCGCACATCACAGCATGCAGTGCATCGCCCAAGGCGCCCTTGAGCGGGTTGCGGCCCAGCCGCCCGGCCATCTTCATGTGCCCGATGGCCGGTTCGATGGCTTCCAAGACAATGACTCCATGGATCAATACACACTGGCCTGGACCCGCTGCCCAAGGAAACCCGCAAGGAAGTGTTCCTCGACGAGATGAACCAAGTTGTGCCCTGGGCAACGCTGGTGGCCTTCATTGCCCCGTTCGCCTCAGGTGCACGCTAGGCCCCGGGTGGCCATCCCCCGTTTCCGATCAAGACCATGCTACGCATCCACTGCCTGCAACTGTGGTGGAACCTGAGCGATCCGCCATGCAAGAAGAACTGCACGAGCGGCCGCGCTGTAGCGCCGCTTTACCGGTCTTGATGGTGCAGCGCGCATGCCCGATGAGACGACGATCCTGCGGTTCCGCCACCTGCTGGAGAAGCACCAACTGCCGCTCCCAGGTGCTGGCCGCCATCAACACCGGATCAGCCCAGCTGCTTATTCCGGACGCGCCTGAGCACTGAGTCCATTTCGACCTGACCACTATGCCGGCACCGATGACAGATCGCCAATCCCACTGTCCAGGCGCTCCTCTAGGGCAGAATTCGGCCAGGAGCTGCTGGTCAACTCAGTTGAAAGCGGGCGCTCAACGTTCGAGCTAAGCGGGCGACGACGGCAGGGTGCCAGGCCCGGGCTGGTGAAAATGTACCGCGTACCACCAGACCGGGCCTGGCACCCTGCCGTTGGCGCTCCGCTTGAGCGAAGGGTTAGGCCGCTCCCGCCGAGGGCCTAAGGTTGGAGGCGAAGAGCTCTGACGAGATTGCACCAGGGTCGAAACCAAGTTCGGCATACGTGTAGATGACGATCTCGGGTTTGCGATCCAACTTGTCAAGCTCGGCCGCCGTGAATGGGAGGTCGCAGATCTGCTTCATGCTCTCCTTTGGCACCACGAAGATCAGGATGCCTCGTGCCCTGCGGCCTGTGATTAGCTCGTAGGTTGAAGTAGCGGCCTCGACTTGTCGGACCCAGATCGGTGCATCGAGGTAGCGCTTCCTAAGCCACCGAACTTCGACGATCAAGTCTTCCGTGAGGTCGTCGTCTTGCCTTACCGCGTCCAGTTGCACCGAAACCTCGCCACGCGAGAACTTTGGCTGGCGCTCGAGCAGCAGTCCTATATCTCGTTCGTATCTCGTAAGCGCGATTTGCTCTAGCGTCAAATACATCAAGTTCGCACGACGAGTCACGCTCTTTACAGGTAGCCCAGGGTCGGACTTCTGTACAGGAGGCACAGGCGCTTGGCTGTCTTGGTCGAGGCTTTTGCCTTGTGCAATAAGGTCCTCCAGGCGTCGCACTCTCTCGGCTAGAGCGGATGAGTACGTGTTCTGCAGAAGCTGCTTGTACTCGCGTAGCGCCTTCCGATCGATGACGCCAGCATGAGCCATCTTGTGGTGCTTGTCGCAGAGAAGTACAAGATTCTCCACGCGGTTGTCAGCGCGGTTCTCGTTTATGTGGTGAATCTCGAGATAGGTATGTTCTCCGCACCTCGTCACGGCGCACGCATGGCCTGACTCGACTTCGACCGCGCGTCGCAGGTCAGCTGGTATGGGTGGTCGTGGTTCGTCGTACTTGGGCATGGAGTGCGCCGGACTGTCAGTTGAGCGGCCTAACTCAATGTAGACGGCAAAACGCGGTTGATACATCCGGGGCGTGACGATACATCTTTTGAGAAAAAGTCTAGCAACCCGTTTGCCTGTTGGCTTGCGAACCTGGTTGCTGTGTAAATAAACAAGTATAAATTTCTCATGATTGAAGCCTCCTCGAAATCTTGATCCAACTGGGAGTAGAGAATCCAAACCCATGGAGTCTCTACATGAAGAAATCCAGATTCACTGACAGCCAGATCGTTGCGATCCTCAAGGAGGTCGAGCTTGGCGGCAAGGTTGGCGAGACGTGCCGCAAGCACGGCATCAGCGAGCCGACCTACTACAAGTGCAAGAGCCGCTTCGCCGGCATGAACGTGTCGAGCCTGGCGCAACTGCGAGAGTTGCAGGACGAGAACGCGCAGCTCAAGCGCATGTACGCGGAGCTGGCGCTGATGCACAGCGCGCTCAAGGATGTCATCGAGCGAAAGCTCTGACTCCGGAGCGCCGCGAGCAGGTCGTGCAAGCGCTGATGGCGGACCATGGCTTGAGCCAACGTCAAGCCTGTCGAGCCAGCGGGATCGCAAGATCCACCTTGCGCTACGGGGCCGTGGCTCGCGACGATTCCGGGGTGATCGAGTTCCTCGAACAGCACATCGCGGTGAACCCGCGGCATGGCTTCGGCCTGATCTACGACAGCGCTCGCCATCAAGGCAACCCATCCACACGCCGGTCTGCAGCCCGCAGAGCAATGGCATCGCCGAGAGCTTCGTCAACACCTTCAAACGAGACTACGTGGCCCGCATGAACCTGCGAGACGCTCGGACGGTGCTGGCACAGCTACCAGCGGCCTTCGAGCACTTCAACGAGGTGCACCCGCATTCGTCGCTGAAAATGCATTCACCTCGTGAGTTCAGGCGCCAGCAGGCCGCCCGCGTGCGACTGGAGCCATCGGTGGATCAGGCGCTTTATTGCGAATAGGACGGGGCCGGGAATACGGGGGCAACATCAGTTCAGCGTTTCACCTGTTCATTTGGGGCGAGCACCCCGAATGACAGGAGCCAACGCGTCTATCGCGCTGGCCAGCAATGTCACGCCCTGATCCGTTCCGTCCCAAGCACTCCCCAGTGCTCGTTGGATCCGAGGGTCGGCGGTCAGCCTGCTGATACCTGAGCCTATGCCAATATTTGCATACTGGAGAGCGAGCCTGACGTGAGGGGTTAATGATTTAATTCGGCCAGTCAGGAATTTTGAAATGGTGTATTGAGGTACGCCCGATATTCTGGATAGGCCCATTTCAGTGTTACCGGGGCGCGCCAGATAGGCGGCCAGAAGTGTGCGAGCTTGCACGACTTCGATGCCTGGCTGGGTTGCTATTCTTGGCATAGCGGCATATCATAGCGTTAATGAAATGAGGGCTCAAGGGCCAGCCTACCGGCCTAAACCAAAACGGCACACATGCGCTACCGCCTGACCCGATCCAACAAGACCCGACGCGCGCAGGTCATGACCCCACCGACGCTCGCGCGCCGGCTGGTGGGTTTGCTGTCAGGTCAGGGGGGTGCTTGGTTAGAGCTTGGTTCGGGCAACGGC
This sequence comes from Acidovorax sp. KPB24-07, assembly GCF_057543315.1. Classification (NCBI taxonomy): domain Bacteria; kingdom Pseudomonadati; phylum Pseudomonadota; class Betaproteobacteria; order Burkholderiales; family Comamonadaceae; genus Acidovorax; species Acidovorax sp. KPB24-07. The sequence goes on along the minus strand of NZ_BAAJYS010000007.1, from coordinate 25,246 downwards.
CGAATTGCCCAAGCGTGTCTAGACACGTGCAACCCGAGCTCTTTTGTGGGCGTCGAGTTGGACAAGCGATTACTGCAAGGCAGCCCAAGTGATGTTCGCGCCACCTTTGTGCAGGGCGATGTGCTTTCACCCACCGGTCTTGCAGGGCTTCTGGACGAGCAGCAGTTTTCCCGGGTTACCGGCAACCCCCCTTACGGCATGCAGGCCCTGAGCCGCAACGCCCAGTCACGAATTGCCGAGCTCTGCCCTGGAATCCCGCAGATTGCGAATTGGGTGCAACTGGACCTGTACTTCGTTCTTGAATCACTCGCACGACTGAAACGACCAGGTGAAGCGGCGTTCATCGTTGGAGCTCCCATTGCGGAGGACGCCAGGCTTAAGGCATTCCGCCAGACGCTGATGCTCGCAGCAAGCGAGGTCGAGTGCCACGAACTGCCTGCGGACGTCTTTGACAAAAAGGCGGAGGTGCAGTCTTTCCTGCTGGTGGCGCGTTTTGGAGCGACCCGCCTCAAGAACGTTCGCTTGGGTAAGATGGCCGGTGAGGACCTTCATGTGGTGGCCGAGCGGTGGATCAGCGCTGAGCAGGCGATCCAACGACTGGATTTTGCGTTTCACGAGTTCCATGCGCTCAGCGTAGCCCTTCGCAGCCAGTCCGGCTGCCGCACGCTGGAGGAGTTGGGCGCAACGGTGGTGCGCGGTAGCCGCACGCGCGCACAATTCGACAAATTGGGCATAGAGTCGTTCCACACCTCAGACTTCCCGCAGCAAGGTACTGAGGTGCGCTTTGCTCGCGGCCCCGATCACGGCTTCCAGTCGGCGACGGCCAGCGATATCCTGCTGCCACGCGTCGGCACCCGTGTCATGGACCGCCAGGCCTTGGTCGTCAAGGGCCAGCGGCACTACACCGAGGCCGTGTACCGACTGCGTGTACCGGCGCGCCACCACACCCAAGTGGCTGACTGGGTGCTGAGCGAAGCAGGTACCAACTGGCGTCAGGCCGCCGCCAAGGGGTCGTGTGCCAAGCACATTACCGTCGCGTCGCTGATGGAAATGCCCGTCCCCGCCCGCCAGTAGGCAAGCGTTCAGAGCGAGTCGATTTCGTACCAGTGGCGGCGATGAACCCCGAAGGTGCGCTCGGGCTTGCGTACAGGGTGGTCGAAGATCGGTGACAGGATGTCGTGATCAAGCCGGAACAGTGCCGCGCCCAGAGCCATTGGCTTTGTGCCAAAGGGGGCGACGAAGAGGCGGTTGGTGCGACCCGACGCCATACCGGCGTGGGCATCCCTGAGCAACATGTAGGCCGCACGCGGGTTGTTGGCCCCGCAATACAGCACCGTTGTGTTTTGGCGCTCAAGCAGACTGGAGTTGGCCATCAGCGCGTGCAGGTCCCAGCTTGGTTGGAACGGCGGTACGCCGAACACGATGCTCACCTTTTCATAGAAATAACCATCGTCAGCATCGAGCACGCGCATAAGGCGATCGCCCTCGAAGCCCAGGAAGGCCACGAGGTGAGCCTTGTTGGAGCTGCTGAGCAGCCGGGTAAAGGGCGGCAGTTGCAGGTTGCCCAGAAACTTCTCGCTGAGGTCGAAGGCGTTACCCGGCACTACCGACATGTTCGGGGCGCGCTGCTTGTAGCCCGTGGGCTCGACATAGAAGAAGCCGCACCGAGGGCGGTCATGCTGCATGCGGTAGGCGCTCAGCACATAGAGGATCTCGGGGAATTCCATGGTCGTCGCATCGATCACGAGCGACCGCGCGCGGAACTTGCGGAACAGGTCCTCGAGGTCGTCTACCCGGAACACTTCATCCCCCACCGTCAAGCTGAACTTGGAGGGGTCGTAGCGAACCCTGTAGCTTTTCTGAGCGGCCGCGCGCGTCAGCGCCGCTGAATGTCGGCTACGGTCGTCCAGATCGTCTCGCCCATAAAAGCCGACGTCGAACTTGCCAACTTGGCCAGCCTCCAGTTCGCTTACCACATCCTGTCTGATGAATTTCATGCGGCAGCCTCAGAACAGGGTCATGGGGTCGTCGCCGGCGGGATCTTGGTCGGCCGGGTCAACAAGCTGCTTGAGCACAACCTCGTACTGGGCCGTAGACTGGCACAGCAGGATGTCGGCATGCGGCGCGCGCAGGGTGACCTTGCGACGCTTGCGATAACTGATGCTGAAGTGAGGGGCGTAGATCGGGTTCAGGATCAGGTCGGTCTGGGCAATATCGTAGTCCGCCTTGTTCTTGGTGTCCTTCGCCTCGTAGAGCACCGACCAGATCTTGGCTTCGCGCAATAGCAGCTCGGCTTGGCTGGACAGATTGGCCCGGTCGGCGTTGTCGATGGAGAAGTGGTTGACCTCCGGCTCACTCTGGCTGCGTCGACGGTTGAACGCCTCGAAGATACGGCCGAGTCGCCCCGTGATCTCCAGTAGCTTGCTGCCATAGGAGCCGAGTTGCAGGATGTCTTGGAACAGCTTGTCTGACACCTGCTTGGCCGCACTCGCTTGGGTCTCAACGTCGACCCTCAGTTGCCCCGAGACCTCAGTGCCGCTCTGACGCTTGTAGGCAATCGAGAGCGTGGCGTGACACAGCGACTGGAAAAAGCGCAAATTGGGGTCGGCCATCATGCAGAACCGGTCGAACCCCGCGTAGTTGATGTTTGGTCGGCGCGGAAGGCCCGCGTAGAGATGAAAGAGACAACCGTGCAGATTGTTGTCGATCCAGCCGCCGACCTTAAAGAAGGGGTCGCTGTCGCTGGGATTGGCAACGGCTGCGTGGTATTGGGACAGCAGATCCTTATCAATCTGGCTACGCCGGTTTAACAGGGCTCCCATGACGATGCTGGCCTGAGGGTGTGCTGAGCTGATGAGATCGTCGGGGTTTACCTTCTTGTCCAGCCCCTGCAGCACCAGCCCCTTCTGGATCATCTCGCGCAGCCGGCGTCGCAGCGGCGGATCCTCGATGACCTCGCGGGAAATGCTGGCCGCGCTGGGGCTGGGCAGGATTTCCCGGACGCAGCGCAGCACTTGGTCGCGGTAAGGCTTGGACATCCGGTGGACAAGGTGGCGTTGATCGTGCAGCAGACCGGGCTGGAACAACGGGCAATCAAACTTACCCCCACCCTGAGTAACCCGCAACAGGAACAGCTCGGCAGCGAGCAACTCGAACTCGCCCTCCCAGGACAGCTCTTCTTCTAGGTCGATGGTGCGCAAGTCATGGCCTTCAACGACGCGCTCCTCGCTGCTGGTCTTGAAGTCGACCACAGCCTGCTTCTTGTGCGCGATGTGTACGACCAAGCGGGGGCTGGGGTGCTTGATCGCGTCGCACACTACCTCCCTGTGCTCGCTCTGCAGGTTTTCAAACTCGTCGATGAAGGCCCGGAAGGCAAATTCGGCAAGCTGGGGAGAAGACGCAGCCACATCCTGGGCGAATCGCGGCAGCACGGATGCGAAAGAAACAAAGGACGGGACTGGGCTGTGTTTGGGATTGCTGACCCAGGATTCCAGTTCCACGAGCTTGAGGTCAAGCTCAGCCTCCAGCGCGCTGACGTGCCGGTCAGTTAACCCGAGCTGCTTGGCGAGTGCCGGGCTGAGCAAGGGGTCGCCAACGGCGATCGGGCCATTGGCAAACCGTGCCGAACCGATCGAAGCCAGCGACTGGCAGGCGTCTTTCAGCAGGTTGAGCGCCACATAGTGGGAGAACGCCAGCTTGGCTTGGTGCGGTCCCAACCATTCGGGAATCATGAGACCGCAGAAGCCGGTGTCGGGGCGCAGGTACAGCCCAACAGTCTTCAGCTCAGATTCGGAAATGTCGTCGCGGTTCGTGTCGAACGAGGAGCCGTGGCTGAAGTAGCGGATGAACATCGTCTTGCCGCAGCCGCGACCACCCAATATCCGCACCGAGCCTTGGCCAGCAAAGATGTTGATTCGCTGGAAAAACGGCGGAACGATGAACTGTGAGAACAGCGAGGCGGGCGAGAGGTAATCCGCCCGGTTATTCAGGAAGGGATCGGCGATCGCGGTCATCTCGGATTCAGCGGGTCAAAAGGTTGTGCCACGTGGGCGAGGACACGTGCATGATCGGCAACGTGTTGTTCGGCGTCGCATGGTGGAAACCCACCAGCAATTCCAGGGCAAAGGCGGCGGGCGAGCGGATGCCGCCCCGCTGGCATAGGCTTTCCATGTGGGCGCGCACGTCGGCCACGGCGTTGACCTTGTCGATAGCCCAGATCAGCGGCTGCTCGGAGTCACTCCTGAAGAAGCGGTGCGATTCACCGAACACCTCGACCGGGCAGACCTGCAGCCAGGGGCATTCCTTGGCCAGGTGCGCCAACCCCGACTCGAAGGCAGCCAGCGGGCAATAGATCAGGTGGTGCTTCTGCGAGATCGCCTTTAGCTGGTGGACAGTCGAATAGGTTTCCATCTGGGTGCCGGTGCCCAGCATGTCGTCGATGAAGACCAAGCATTTCACGCCGGCAGGCTGCTTGGTGATGGCGCTAGATAAGCAGGTCAGCGATGTGTTGACGCCGCCGAGGCGGTGCAACTCGCGCATCAGCACGGCACCACTCTTGCCGGGCTTTTCGCCCTTGGGGTCGTCGATCTCGACGAACCGCACGGGGTGACTTTTGCCGCCGCGTTCCAGCGATGCGATGAACTCGTCGACGCTGGGGATTGGCATGCCTCGGCGACGCAGCTCACAGGGCAGGATGCACTGCAGGATGTGGTCGATAGCGCTGCCGACCATCTGCTCGGAGCGGAAGGATAGGTTCTCCAGGAGCCGCGCTCCCAGGTACTGGTCTTCCTCGGTCAACAGGTTGGAGAGCCACATGTCGAACTGGGTCTCCGTGATGCCGGTGACGATGTTCTTGGACAGCAGCAGCCGAAAGCGCCGCTCGACTTCTTCGAACAGACCGATGTGTGCCTCGGGCACATGAAACGTCATTCATCCTCCTCCACTGCGGCCAAGTCTGGGCCGCAGTTGCATCAGGCACTGGTCTGGCGCAAATGCAGCTCGGCACGAAATATTCAAATTTTTAGATTTTCAGACTAGTCTACGACGTATCTCCCCATACATACTCGATAGTCCTAGTCGTTCAAACTGATAATGGGGAATCCATTTCTCCAACACAGGAAAATTCGGATGACAGCCTTCGCAGTCGCATTCAAGCAGGAAGTTGTGCGCATGGTGCGCAAAGAGGTCAAGGACGAACTCATGATATTGCGCAAGACCAATGCCAGTCAGCGCAGCGACATCGCGGGCCTTAAAAAAGACCTCAAAACCCTCATCGGTCAAGTGAAGGCGTTGCACAAGGCTCAGCAGCGAACGATATCTGCTCCGAGTTAAGTCCCGGCAGAGGCTCAAGTTGCGTCGAAGGCTGGAGGCGGTGGTCGCAAGTTCACCTTCCAGCCAGAGGTCTTAACCGCCAAACGTGAGTCGCTGGGCATCACACAACGGGACATGGCGACCCTGCTTGATGCTTCTGCCCTCTCCGTGTGGAAGTGGGAAAAAGGCAAGGCGATTCCCCACACAGCTCAGTTAGAACGAATCCGCGGAGTCCTTAAATTGGGCAAGCGTGAGGCATTGGCCAAACTGGCTGCATAGTCTCTGCCGCCAGGCAAGCCACGCCAATCCCAAAACCTCTTTCAAGTTTTTCGCCTCATCGGCATGAGCGAGTTTCCTAGCGGTAAACCACTCCTGCAGATTGATACCCCCCTGCCCGAGCATTCCAAGCTGAGGTCAGCACTTCACGCACATTCAGACCATGGGCCAGAAAGCGCTTTGCTGCCCGCTTCATATACTTATGCTGCAGTATCTGGTCAACATCGCTGGCCAAGCCTAGTTTGGGCAACCAGACCTTTTTGCTTTCGTCTCTAATGGCGACGGGGATATCTAGCTGGATCTGCTCCGCCTTCATCATCTTCTCCAGTCCTGCCCGCGCCGCCCTTTCCTTTTCATATCGAGCTTCTTGGTCTTCACGCTTGGTCTGCTGACGGACTTCACTGACTTCAGCTTGGTACGGCTGGCAGGGGGCAGGTCACTCACGCTGTACAGACCACACACAAACTAGTTTTTTCTGAGCGGTCGCGCGGCAGACGCTGGGAACGCCTCTCCCTACCCTTCCGGGTGTTGCCAATCCGCGCAACGTTCAACGGAAAGGAACTTCTATGTCCAAGCACTCCCCCCAACCCAAGCCCATGACGCCCGACGCTGCGGCCCGTATCCATTCCGCTGAGGCCAAGCGCCAGGGCGGCCAAGTCAAGGCAGGTGATTTCGCTTCCCGCGTGCAGCGCGCGGCGGCACGCTACAGCAAGGTCAACAGCATCCAGTAATGTGAAAACGGAGATCGCCCCTCGGGGGCGCTCTCCCCCATCCACCATGCGATATAGCAACAACAAAGATATTTCCGCCACCGTGCGGTCCCTTCTGAAGGAAGGTTGGCAGATCATGCCTGGCAAGAAGCACGCGAGGCTCATCGCACCTAATGGCAGAAAGATGCCGATTCCCGGAACGCCCAGTGATCGGCGTGCCTGTCTGAACTTCCAGCGGGACGTTCGCCAACTTACCGCGACGTTTTGTTCATGAGCGAGAACCTGCCTCCCTATCCCCGGTTTGGGGAATGCATCGCCATAGTGGCCGGCGCGCTCGACATTAAGAAGACCGGTAGCGACGTTGGCCGTCTGGCGCGCGAGGGCGATTTCGACTGGGAACGCTTGGATGCCGTGGTAGATGAACTCCTGGTCCAGGGCCTAGCCGGTGTGATCGGCGATGCCGTGCCGCGGATTTTTATACCCTGGCTGAGCTCCGTAAGGGGTGACTACACCGCCCTAGTGCTGGATGTTCCCCTCGACGCGCTGGACCGCGCCGGAGCCCTGCCGATCCTGGTCGATACCTTTTTCGCACCGGCGGTAGCGGACCTGCTGCGACGCGCCCATAGCGATCTGCCCGGGCCAGAGCTAGGGCAGCTGACATCTGCCGATCAATGTCCGATGGAAGTCACTTTCCAATGGCTTGACGGGCTGTTGGGCCCTGGGTTCGAGAATGTGCTCTATCCCCAAAGTACCGGACCTGACCGGGTGGAACAGGAAAAGCTCAGAAAGTGGCGAACCGGGGCCGACACGCCGTCGACGCAGAGCATCAAGCTGCTACGCCAGCGGCTGGAAAACCTGCCAAGCATGAAGGGCAAAGCCATAACGGTTGCCCTTTGGATTCTGCTGGCAGCTGCGTTGAGGCGCATCAAGCGCATAGAAGGCATGGACTTCAAAGCGAAAGTAGCTCAGCACTTGGACTGCAGCCGCCCAGACGGCGTCACAGTGCGGTCGCGGCTGCAATACGCAGTAGCCCAGGTGGCGATCACTTGGCCGACGCTCGCCTTAGCCGGCCGGCGTCTTTGGAGTGAACTGCAACGCACGACGGCCAAGCACCCCGGGGATTGGGCCCGCACGTGGCAGGCCATCGAAGCCCTGCAGGCGCAGGCCGGCCTCGACGACTCGCAAGGCTGCACGGCGTACCACTACCCCTGGATGCGAGGCCGATGGCATGTGCTCACAGGGGAGTATCAGGAAGCGCTACCGCACTACGAAGAGGCTTTTAGGCTGGCCTGCTACCGGGCCGGTCACCAGATCAAGGACCTGATTCAGGAAGCAAGCTGCATTGCGGCGTTCCTAGAGAAGAAAGTCTTTCTAAAACAGCTGAAGCACGTGAGCATCGCTCTGGGCATGTTCCAAAAGCAACGCGGCGCTGCGGTGCTGGAGGTATGGGAGATCGAAGAGTTCGCGCGGCAGTTGCCGCTACTGTTTCCTCGACCCGGCCGTTTCTCCGAGGCTTCCTCTGACTGGAGCAAAGTAGCTGCCATGGGTTGGATGCACATCTCTGCAGAGACCGTCGCCCGTTTGCAGCCCGACCTCAAGAGCCCGAACCGGGTCCGGGCTGTGAATTATGGGAATGGCTCTGTGCGGCGCTGGCCCCAGTTGCGGATGTTCGCCTCCTTCGGCAGGACGGCCGAGGTCAGCGCTCTGCTGCAAGCTGGCGCGGCGGTGGACGTACTTGACAGCTCAGGCGCGTCGGCCCTGCTGTGCGCCTTGCAACATGCGGAGACAACCGGAGACCGGGCGGCGCTCGATCTGCTCCTCGCGCAGCCGCACCTGCCTGACACGCTTAATGCAGTGACGCAGCGCAAGCGTCTCACGCCACTGATGTGCGCCATAGACTATGGTGCACCCGATGTGATTAAGGCCTTGCTAGTTATGGGCGCGAAACCGGAACAGCGCGCGCTGACAGACGGCCTGTCACCCCTCTACTACCTGTGCTCCAGAATGTCCATGGTACAACGGCCCCAGCGGGCCATCGCTATGCTGAAAGCCAGATCGTTGCAGGCGCCCGATCTCGTGATGCAAGACACTTTGCGGCGCTTCGGCGTCGGCATAGCTGGCACGTTTGGCGCCGATACGAGCTGTCTGCAGTCTACTCCCGGTGCGAGCGCGGCCATTGCCAAGCACTTGGTGCAGCAGCACGCTCGCCGACACTCTGCAGCCTCACTGATGGCCATCGCCGCACTGCTGCTCGAAGCCGGCGCTCAACCCAATGCTTCGCACTCTTATCCTACGCGCGGCCGCACTCCGCTCATGCTGGCCGCGGAAGACGATCTGCCCGAACTGTTCGACTTGATGTGCAGGCATGGAGGCGATCCACAGCAGCCTGATGCAGAAGGCCATAACTGCTGGGACATCTCCAGGTCCTTCGGGGCCTGGAAGGTCATGGGCTACCTGCAACGGATGGCGAGCTGAGTGCGCACCCAGCGCTCAGGAACACCGGGCTTCTTGTTCAAGCGTGCAGTCCATGCCTTGCCATCCCTTTCTGATAGTAGGCCGCTAGCGGCGAGCAAGGCTGGGGAACGGGCAAAGTCCCGCCACGTTCATAGCGCCGCGAGTCGGCTCACGCGAGGGCGCGAGAGAATCAAGCTCGATGAAAGCATACAGTTCGCCCAACGCCTTGCGGAAGACCCGTTGAGATCACGAGAACAATCTGGACCAGAGCGATGCCTTCGCCGGTTCAGTCTCGGCTTGAGGCTTTGCGGGTGTAGCCTTTGGCGTGATGGTTTCAATGATCGGCTTGGTATCGATCACAATCTCCGGTACGCTTTCCCAGGCTGCCTGATGATTTCCGCCGTGACTGTTGAACTCGCGAAACTCAGCGTCGATGGCGGTGCCGTCGTCGTACCACTTCTTGAACCGCACCTGGCGTTCATGCAGCGCGCCCATCTCTCGGTCAATGGAGCTGAGTTGCTGCTTGAGAGTCACGAAGGTTGGGAAGAACTGGTCGGCAAAGTCTGGTGCGTCGATCAGCTGAACCACTTCTTTGGACTGGGTCTGGAAGTTGGAAATCATGCTCTCGATCACCTTGGAAAACTGTGCCTGACGCTCCTGTTCCTTGTAGCTGTCCCACACCTTGAGCGCGACACCCAGAATGGCCACCGCGCTGCCGAGGTTGTTCGCCAGCTTGGTGGCGCCCCAAGGTTTGAACTTGAGGTACTTGCTGATGTCCAGTCCCACCATTTTCGTGGCGGCATTCAGTCCGTCGCGAGCCAGCAGGACATTGTCTTTGGTGATGAAACCCGGCTGTGAGAGGAACTTGACGCCCTTTTTGCTCATGGCGTTCAACACGTCGTCGTAGTGCTTCAACTCGTTGTTGACGTTCATCTGTATGCGGTACAGATCCGTGTTGATGCTGCCGATTTCCTCGCTGAATATTTCCTGGATACGCTGCTGCACCAGGCAACCTTCATTTCCAATCTCGCGGTGCATGAAGTCATCGAAGGTGGGTAGTCCGACTTTCCGGGTCTGCAGTTGCAGATCCTCGAAGTAGCGCAACAGGCGACCACGTAGTCGCGTCTGAGCCTGTGCGATGTTGCCGTGGACTTTCTGCAGTTCTTGGGCCTGACTTTGCTTGATCTCGGTGATCCGCCGCGCTTCATCCGCCAGCAAGGCATATGCTTCCTTGGCGGCCGGAAGCTGTTGGGTGATGAGGTCGACGATGATGGATTTCTGGGTTTCGTTCGCCAGCGAGACCAGTCCCCCATTGCGCTCAATCTTCTGCTGGGTCGCGCTTTGAAGCACGCCGATGCGCGAGAGGTTGCGGAACTCGGCAAGATTGCGCAACCAGTGGTCGACGCCCTTGTCGAAGGGATTGGCCGAGACAGCGACAACGGAAAGATCGCTCTGCTCCTGCGGAGTCAGCTCCAATACGTCATTCAGCCGCTTGGTCACCGAGTTCTTCTTGACGAGGAATTTATCCTGAAAATCCGCATCCTCCGCCACGTCTGCAACGTCGTCGAAGCGGCTGAGAACGAACACGGTGCGAGGCAGCAAGTTGAGCGTGCGGAACAGCCATTTCAGGTCTTCCGTGTGACTTTCCTTGATTGGGTTGGCTGAATTCATCACATACAGCACGAGGTGAGCTTCGCTCACGTAGTGCTTGGTGATGTCTTTGTATTTCTCGATTTCCTGGCTCGTGGCGTTGGTCTTTTCCTTGAAGCCGAACAGCCCGGGTGTGTCGATGATCTGCAACTGATCCTTGTATTCATAGATCTGGACTTCGCTGGACGACTCCGCCTGGCTGATGTTCATGCTCTTGCGATCCAGTTCCTCCAGCCAGGCGGCGGCGATCGATGTCTTGCCTTCGGAGAAGCCACCGATCAGAGCGACTTTGAGCTTCTGCTCCGTTGCTTCCCGCACCGATTTCTCCAGCTTCATCACGAGATCTGGATGGACATGGATGCCCAGACTGCTTCCCTCCTGCACGAACGTGCTGAGTTTGGACAGGATTCCAAGGGCTTGCTGCTTTTGCAGTTCGAATGAATGAATTGCGCTGGTCATGTGACGTTGCTCCAGTATTCAGGCGGCTGCGGCTTCTGTGGCCGGCGTGGCTGCAGGGGCTGCGGAGACCGGCTTGGGGACGAGCTTGTCCCGCAGCGTAGCCATCTTGGCGGCAATTTCCTCCAGCGCCACTTTGGTGTTGAGACTCTGCTCGTAGGGAATGCGCATCTGGGTCTTGGTCGAGAGCAGGGCCTCATTGATCTTGGCGCTGGCCGATTCGAGATTGCCGTCCAGCATTTCCGTGAGCTTCTCGAACACCTTCTCAATATTCTCGTCAGCGGACTTGCGCTGCTGCTCCTTCTTGTAGTCGCTGCTGAAGAAGCTGCGAACGGCCTTATAGAGACTGAACACGAGACCGACCGCACCGATCACTGCCGCAGTGGTCCAACCCACTGGGTTAGACGCAAGGAATGATGCCCAGACCAGCGCTGCAGCTCCGCCTAGCGTCGAGATCAGTCCCACGACGTTGATGCCATTGCTCATCTTGAAGTCGGTGTTGAAGTCCAGTTTGAGCGATGAGAACGGGTCATTGATCGTGTAGTGCAGGATCTCGCTGACGTTCTTCTGATTCTTCTGGATGATGGCTTCAGCCTCATCGGTGAACGACTTGAACACCTTCGCGAAGCGTGCCTCCAAATCCCGGCCGACGCTGATCTTGAGTGCGTCGATCTCGCCAATCAGGTACGCTTTGAAATCGTCATTGCTCTGGTCGCTTTCGATGTAGTCGTAGATGGCCCTGCGCATGGCGGACTTCTTGCCGCTCAGCTCGTCATGGCATTCGTTCTTGAGCTTCTGCGACGTCCCGGACAGCAGTCCATCGATCTGAGATGAGGCAGATTTCTGCTGCACATCCAGCTTCTGTGCAGCATTGGCGAAGTTGTCTCGCACCTGATGTAGGTGACTGATGCCGTCTTGCAGGCAACTGCGAATCTTCTTTACATTGGCATCGCGGATCTTGGTCTGAAAGTTCTGGCACAGCTCCGAACGCAGGAACTCGAGGAAGGCATGCATGCCGCTGCGCTGGAGAATTTCATCGCGTCCCATTGATGCGAGGAACTTTTCACGGCTTCTGACATGAGGGTTGTTGGGGACCAGACAGGTGGCAGCCGCCAGAAAGGCCGGCATGCTGCTGACGCAGACATGTCCCTTATAGGTCTCGGTGCCTAGCGAAGCGGTCAAGGATTTGTCCATGTCGGCCAGACCGACGGCATCGTTCTGGTTGATCAAGGTCTGGCCTTGCAGAACCTGTGGGTTGGTCGCGCTCTTGTTGAAGATTGCCCAGACTTCGGTCTGCTTGCCCAGCTGGCGTCTGATCTTGTCAATGGTGCCCTCCTGTCCCTCGCTGCCGGAGCCGGGCGGGGTGGCGTTGCGCGTCACGTAGAACACCGCGTGGGCCTTCTTGACGGACGAGTTGATAGCGCTCATCACCTGCTTCTCATCACCTTCGATGCCAGGCACGTCGATCAATTGGAACTGCTGGCCTCCCGCCACGAAGTGGTAGGCATGCGACTGGAGTGTGAAATCTGAGCGCCCGTTGCCGATGATGCATCCATCCTGCAGAGGAGCCAGCCGTGCGAACGCGCTTTCAACGTTGGCTTTTTCGCCTGTCTTGGCCGCCAGCTCGGCCTGGATCTTGATGGGCTCGGCGGCGATGGTTTCCAGTCTGGCCTGGTTTCCTGCCTTGAGCTGCACGAGCGCCAGCTCCTGCTCTGGCAGAGCCTTCTCCTCATCCAGCTTCTTGAAGATCCGCATCAGCTTCTGCCAAAAGTTCTGGCTCTTTCGCTTGTGCTCGATGGTGGCCCTTAGCACGTCGAGGCCAACCTCTTGCTCCTCCTCCTCACTCTTCAACTGCTGCGTGAGCTGGTTGGCAAGTCGCTGGCTGTCCGCGAGTTGAGCCTGCAACTTCTGAATGCTTAACTCGAGCAACGCAAGGCTCTCGGGATCCACGCGCAGATCCATAGCCAAATCCTTGAATTTCTGCTGTGTGGCGAGTTTTTCACTGTCCCCCAGCAAAATGCGTAGTGTCTCGATAAGGGTGGATTTTCCAGCGTTCGTCTCACCGTAGAACGCGATGGTGAACGCGTCCCATTCGGACAGCTCGCGCAATTCGCGGATGTCCTCGTTGGTCCGATCGCGCATCTGTTCCAGCAAGATTCTGGAGTTGGCGATGGCATTTTCTATATCCTGATTGGCATTTGTCGTCGAGCCTTTCTTGAGCACCGCTTCAAGCGACTGATCGACCAGCGCCGTCACTTGGTCATAGACCTGATCGGTCTTGTTGGTTTTGGACATGCGTACCTGTTGAAAGTTGCTGATTGGATATTCGACGATCCGGGAGCGAGTCGTCGCTGCAGCCCTGCATTCGACCTGCGATGGCGTCATGCCGCATGGATACAAGTGAACGGCTGGGGAATTGCAGATATTGGTGGGGCAATGAAGATGTATCTAAGGCTTCGCACCGATAGCCAATGCAGATCTGGCGTGTCGCCGTCAGATGAGCGGTATTCTTTGGGAAGCCGGCTCTTGTTGTTGAACGATGGGGAGTTTCTTGACTTGACATAAAGATTCTCCAATGGGTGTTGCCGCCATGTATCTTAATGTTTCTGGCGGATTCAACCGGTCGGTGCAACACACATTCGCTGAACATCTCAGCGGGTGTGTATAACCGAGCGTCTTGCGCGGCCTTTCATTCGCAAGGATCCGATGGATCGACGAGCGGGCTCGATCAAAGAGCTTGCCGATCTCATGCAAGGTCCAGCCTTGTTTCCATCGCTCCCACCTCAGCGCCTTCTGGCCATTCGAATAGTAGATTCTGGGTCGCTGCTTCATATGCAACACTCCTGCCGCCTATGCGGTGATTAGCGTGTTGCAACGAGCGGTTGAATCCGCCAAAACCAGATGTTGGTAACAAGGCTGGAATGACAGTTTGAGACAGTCTCACTAAGGGGTAACGCCAAGATCTTGAGCGATAGCTGCACGCAATGCGCCTACTTCCGGGCTATTCAGAATCAACTCGATCGTTGCAATGAACTCAAGGTACACAGCATCGATCTTTTCTGGCGCATAGGCGAATGTCGACGATTGGTCTTCTTCGAAAGTACTCGGGTCGAAGCCGATGGTTGGAGTTCCCTCTGAAAGCCCTATGTGAATCACACGTCTCACGCGCCCCAAACCCCTTAGCTTCTCTTCAGAAAGGTGCCCTTTCGGTATTGGATCGTAGTGAACACCTCCGAGCTTATTGGCGACATACAACAGAATGTCATGTCGCGTCAGCAGCACTGCTGGGTTCAGCGCTCTTGGTGAGGTTACAGAGCGCGTCGGGATGAGCGGTGGGCTCATCGCAACTGCCTGCTTTAGAAAGGAATCAAGCTTCAGAGGGACACGGGCTTCAGGATTGAAGCTTTCCCCCAATCTTTGGGTTCCCATGTGGATTACCATACCTGCAAGCTGGATGCCGAAAACTTCGACACCCAACAAAAAAGAACGCCGCGGCGCGGTTGTTCCGAGCCGCTCTGACCAGAGGGTTGGAATCGGCGGGGTGAAAGAGGAGTGGAAGCTGTCTACGGCCCACCGCCGCTGGAAGCTCCCCATCAAGCAAAAGTCGTCTGACAGAAGCCGCATGCACTCGCACGTAGTCTTCAGTCGGCCTCTGAATTTCCTTCAGCTTAGTCAGATTGCATAAATCACCAAAAATTACCGCATCGCGTGCGAGATCTTGCCTCGGTTCTGGGGTCATGCGTCAATGTTACAGCAGCGTGCAATACGGCATCAGTCGCACCCAAGGGTCTGCAATCGCTCCGCTATTGGCCAACAGTAGCCATGCGCGCGGACGATGCTAGCGTCCGCAACCAGCCTAAAATAGCCCTCCATTGCTCGCGCGGCTTCAAAAATCAAGAATCTATTGATCTGAGTGTGACGACTGCCTCCGCAATAAAAAAAGCGCTCCAAATGAGCAATATCAGTCAGTTAACAATTTGCACCCGGCAAACCATGAAAAAGGAGCGCAAAATGCGCTCCTTTTGTGTTTCTGGCGGACGATTTTCCGACTGCTCAAGGTTTAACTGACCGGCATTACTCCAGGTGAGCGCTTTTTCATTTTCTCTGACACTACTTTTGCACTAACTTAGCAAGTTTTGCACTTTCTCTGTCATTTGGCATGTCCGTAATAGTGCGTCTTACATCTCGCTCAGCCTGCGGCCACACGGTTTGCAAGCAATGAGAATATCTGCAAAATCAATGAGAACCTACAAACCGCAATCTGGCACACAAACTGAACCAAGTTTCCGGTGCCGGGCCGGTTCGAAGTGATCAGGCCACTGATCTCACAACAACACTGGCGACAGGGGTTCGCACCCGCAACCTGCTCTTGAAAATCAACGATGGTCAGCCGGTGTCGTCCAAGGCCGTGCTGCTCATGCCCAAGTGCCCTGGCTCTGTGGAGCTTGAAGCTGCTTGCGAAGCCTCCAAGACGGGCATACCCACCGCCGAGCAGCAAAAGCTCCTCAGCGGAAGGGCGGGCCTTGGGTGCCGGAATCCAGTCGGCCTGGATCACATCCTCGTGTCGCAGAGCCTGGCAACCGCAGTGTCCAGCACGAGCAAGATCGGGCTTGGGGTCTTTGGTGGTTCGCTACCGCCAACGGCCAATCGACCCGATCCCCTGCTCGCTGTTTCGGACCACTGCCCATTGGTGGCTGAGATTCAGTTGTAGCAGCCATCCACTGTTGATCGGCTGCCTGAGCGTCAGGATAGTCACTGCGACGACGGAGCCGTGGGTCGAAGCAAGTTAACTGTCGTTTTTCGCAAAAACGACAGTTAACTTGTCAATGCTTGCGCTGCAAGCCTTCCTGGTTTTCGCTGTTCGTTGCTGCGTATTCCGAACATACTCCTCACATGAAGCGACGGGAGCCAGCGTCTTTTCGACCTCTAGGGCAAACTTGCAATCCAGTAGGCTTGGCATCCCGTTGAAAACGCTGTCTCAGCTCAGGATGAGCATATGCATTTCCAAGAAGACTCCGCATCCAAATCCTCACTCGTCCAGCGCAAGGTAAGCGGCCAGGGGAAGTTGCAGATGACGTATATGCAAGAGTGTCTTGCGAGACCTCCGAACAATCGCAATCGCTCAATGCTCCTGTACGACCGCCACAAGAACCCTTGGCGGCTATGAAAAAGAAGATGGGCCGCTAAGTTCGGCGTACTTCGCTGCTTTGAGTGATGACGCCAAGCGACACGCGCCCAAGGGCAGAAAGATTCGTCAAACGGCTTTTTTTCATGGCCGATAGCTCGGGACTTCAAAGTTTCCAACACAGTTGGCCTGAACAAAACTGCTGGAATACACATGACCACGTCTTAGCAGATACTGATGGATGGTGGTATGCGAACGCTTTTTCTGGATTTCGATGGAGTCCTTCACCCGGAGTTCTGTCACGAATCCAAGCACTTCACGTGTCTCCCCAACCTTGAGCAGGTGCTGCGCAGTGTGCCCGACTGCGAGGTCGTGATCACCAGCACATGGCGTCTGCAATTTTCGGTCGATAACCTGAGGGCCCATTTTTCCCCGGATTTGACGTATCGGGTGATTGGTGCGACACCGCAGTTCTGTGAATTGGAAGACGTTCCCAGTTCTCTACTGGGCTATGAGCGTGAAGCTGAGTGCAATGCTTGGCTTCGTATAAATGATCGTTCGGTGTTCCCTTGGCTGGCTGTCGATGATCGGCCATGGCTTTATCGTCCCTTCAACCGATCCTTGTTCCTAGTAAACGGCAAGACCGGCCTGACTGCCACGATGGCGGAGGAACTCATCATTCACCTGAACAGGTTGTAGCAGTGTCGAAGCCCTGGGCGGTGCGCAGAGGATGTGCCGATCAATGCACAATGCTTGGCGTGCCAATGCAATGACTTTCAGCTTCACCAGGTGACCACCTCTCCCGTCCAACTGGCACGATCGCCGAAACAGATCGAACTCAAAACACTCAAACTCGACGCCGACAAGCGATTTGTCTTGTGGTGGTACGGCGCCATTTGCCGGTCGATGCATAAGAACCATGTCCCTCGGGTCGTCGTGTGGTTCCGGCAACTGCACGACGACGGTATGCTTGGCAACTTCTTTTCGAACACGGTAGCCCTCACAAGCCTTGGACAACTGCGAATGGGCTCTGTGTGGGAGAACAAGCGCTCAAGGGTTCAGGTCCATTACACCAAGCAGCTGTTCAACGTGAACTTCCGGGAGGAACACTGGACCCATGCACGAAGCAGCGCGATGCACCGAAATGGAACAGGGGGTGAGCTAATCCCTCAAGATGTGTACCCGCTTAGATTCGGAGCCAGAGACCGCAGCAAGCTTCTAACACTCAACCACCACCAAGGCACGCTCCTCATTCCCTGTCTTGAGTTCCTGCGGTGCTATGGACGCGATCAAGAGATCAATCGGGTCTTGACCACGTACGGGTGGGACGAAGTGGTACACCGCTTGCGACTGGATGAGCCCGTGACGCACATGTCAGGGTTTCGCGTGGTCGACTTGCCGTGGTTTGCTACCGATCCCGATGCCCATCTTCTGTCGCACCTGAGATACGACGGCTTCACACGGCGAAAGGTACGCGGTATTCGCGCTGAGATCGAGAATGAGCTGGGGTCTCCAAGTTCCGGGAATCATTTTGCGTTCCCGACCATTGGCCCATGGTTTACAGGTCCTGCACAGATCGAGGTAGAGGGGCTGGAGATCTCGCCAGGGTCGTTTCTGGGACTGCGCATCACTGGATATACGGTTCCATTGAAGCCCAGCATCCACATCTTGCGCAGTGAGTTTCCTAAAGTTGGCAACAAGGACCATTCCGGCAAGCCACACCCTCAGCGGAACACGCGAGAGTTCGGAGAGGACGAAATAACGCCAATCGGCGACGATCTCACGCCGCAACATGGCAACGAGATGCTTGTGATCGCCGACCCCTCCATTCGGATACTGGAGGCCGCACCAGTCACGAAGCTCACCACAGACAAATCGGTATCGCGCGGGTCTCCTGGCCCCGCTGCGCAAGCAGCTGAAGTGGGTGCACCTGGTGAGGCAGGGGGTTCAGGGAAGGGAGTTGGCCTTGCGCGCTTCGTCTCCGACATTGAACTGGAACCGAAGAGCGCGCTGCGTGACCTTTGGAATGGGCTGCAACATCTTCAATCGCAACACCCCGAGATTCTGACCGTGCTGGGTTGGTTTAGCTTCAAGGGCACCACTTCTCCGAGTGCCAACCAGGAACTTAAGCTGCTGAGCTTAGGATTTCCAGAGGATGTCGAAGGCGGGAAATCGCTCAGTGCGCGCGCGACGAAGTGGGTGTACATGCACACCGACGAGCCGACAAAGCCACGCGGCTGCTTGGTAGTCGAGGTCGGTTCACCTCTGGTCCACGGCTACTTGTTCGAGGTGCAGCGACGCATCATGTCCAAGGACTCTGACAAGGACGCTAAAGAGGAGCCGTATTGCGGTCTGGCTATAAAGGCCCCCGCCGGGAAATCTCCAGCCGACTGGATTCCAGAGGTGCTTTTTCAGATCGCTGAAGCCGAGGGGATTATGAAAACAGCACTTGCAAACTTGCCCTCGCTCAATGGCCAAGTCTACCGAAGATCCTTCTCCAACTCCGACGAAGTAATTGGTCAGTCGACGGCAGCCAAGGCACTAAGTAAGTTGGACATCACGTTTCCCAAGCGCAGTAAAGAAAATGCCCAGGCAAAAAGGAAACGAAATCCAAACGGTTAACAAGGCACGGCGACTGGGTTGCGCACGAACAGCCGGTTCGGATTCACTCGACCGCTTGCACACCTGTGGACGCACTTGGTGGCTTCGGCAACCAGTACTTGGCGTCCTCAACGACCAGTTCGTAGCCGAAATCAGCTTCCGTCAACGACCCTTCTTTCAGGAGACTCCTGGCCTGAGTGCTCGATCGCTCGTGGAAATAGGCCAGTGCGGTGTGAAGCCAGCGGCTTTCGAAGTCTGAAGGACGCGGCTGCTCTTTCGCAAGAGCAGCAAGTTGCTTTCCAAGCGCTTCACGCTTCCCGGAGCGTCGACGGCGGCCTATCACTGAGGCGCTCAGTTCTATGCCGTGCTTGACCTTCAAAAACCCGAGAAACGTCGAGAGTGCAGCCCGCTGGCCAGGCGTCGCGTCCAGGAGTTCCGCCACGGCCGCCTGATCTGGTGTCCGCTGCCAACCCGCATCTGCGCGCTCCAACAGCGACACGGCAGGACGAAGTGACAACCGCATCGATTTGGGTTTCATCTTGCCCGCACGCACCTTGGCGTGAAGGTCGGTATAGAACTCGTCCAGCAGCCGGCGCGCGACAGTCTCTGGCGGCGCGATTGCAACGAGTGCTTGAGACCTTCCCAGCTCGGCTGCGGCCTCCTTCTCCTGCGCATTGATCTCCAGCGCACTACTGGCGTGCATCCAACGAACCGGTAGCTCGAATTTTCTGAGGCCAGCGGTGCCAAACACCCGCAGCATCAAGGGTGCACTCCATGGATCGTTGCCGGCCTGCTGCTCCAGCAACTCGAAGAATTTCACGTGCCGGGGAAGCGATCGAACAAGGCGCGGCAGATCAATCTCTGCCATCGCCCAGCTGACATATCGCTGAAACTCCTCGCGAACTCTGGCACTCGACAACAGTTCGCACAGCTGCGCCCCTACCGCTTCACCTCGCGCCTTCCAGTAGCAATCTTCGCAACGGCTACCACGCCCCGCGGCCATTGGGGAGGCACAAGCCTCGCACTTCGTCGTTCCCAGCTCATCGCACTTTTTGCAAACCCGTGTGCCGTCGGGTCGATCATTGCAAAGACGATGGCGTCGGCAAAGCGAGCAGGTTCGGTGGTGGGCTGTCGCACAGCGTTGGCAGACGAGCTTCTTGCCCTCATCAGACTCGACGTGCTGCGGCCGTTGTGTAGCCTGATGGCACTGAGTGCATGTCACTGACTCCCTGAAGTACGGGTAGCAAGAATTGCAAACTGGCCCAGCCTCGGTGACCATTCCGAGCTCGCGTCCAGCCCTCGCACACCTGATACAGGGAGCACTGGCCATACAACTGCGGCATTTAGGATCACTCGCACTCGCAAGAAGGCGGCTGAACATCCCACATCCCGAACAAAGCCGGCGTTTGAAGCACCGTGCGTAGCAGGTGATGCAGTACTTTCTCCCGCCTTCAACGCGATGGGCCTTCGAGATGTCACGACCGCACTCATCACAGCACTGGGCCAATGGCTCTAAGGTATTCACCACAAGCGATTCCTACGCAGCCAACGTGCCCAAGCCTCTTGCACCCGCTCTCTGGCCAGTGGGGAATTTCGGGGTCGCCTGGCGCGCGGTTTCCTCAACTGCGGCGATTGTGCGGAACGTGGGGTAGGACGAAAGCCAGCAGGACGAACCGCAGGCATAGCTTCACCGCTCAAAATGCCCGCCAAGACCTTAAGCCTGGCTTCGCGCTCCATCGGTCCCTGCAGCTCGAACCATAGTCCGATCTGGCGATATCCCATCGCTGTGGCCCTTTGGGCATCAACCTGGCATAGGTCCTTTGCGAGCAGACTCCTGGCACGCTGGAACCATTCCATCCGCGAAACCTGATCGCACCCCCAGACCGCCGCTCCCGCAGCGAATATCTCGTTCGCGCGCATCTGCAAGCTCAACGCCTGGTCGTCCACGGGCTCGCACCTGGAGCCGCGAAGATCGAAACCGCATTCAACGCAGTGGGCGAGATCGCCGGTCGCTGCCGTACTGCGATGCGGCTCGCAGATCGCATGGCAGCGATCACAACGGTCCATGAGGCGCACACCATGGCGCTCGCACCCTACCATCCAGGCAAGTCGCCACTCCAAGCGGTAGTAGGGCTGGATGTCGTCCGCAAGGCACTTGGGGCAGAAGGGCAAGCCCGCTCGCCTGAGGCGATTGCGACTTCCCTGAGCAACGATCCAAGGCCACAGAGGTCGACTTGCGTCCACGTTTCCATGCAATTTCTCGCCCACGGCTGTCAGTGTGCAGGCGCAAACCGCTTCCACAGGCAATTTGAACCACAAGGCGGCGACCTGGGCATGCTCAGGGCTGATTTGCCTGTCCGCGTCTACTGTCCAGATACGCCACCCAGGCCAGATGGCCCCAGTAAGAACCAGCGGCTCACAACCGCTGTGCACGGCCACCCTTGCAAGCCACGAGGTCAGCAGTTCATGATCACACGGACCTGGCCGAAAATCCGTGCGAGTCATTCCCCCAGCTCCCTATGCCCTTTGGTCGGCTTCAGCCACTGGTTGGACTGCACGATGTCCATCGTGATCTGCTCCGTACCCTTCGAGATGGCGTTGATCGTGCACTCGATGAGCAGCCGGTGCAAGTCCCCCAGGTTTCCGTCGCAAATGGTATGCAACGCCGTTGCAAGCTCAGGATCTGCAAGGTTGGACTGGCGCTTCAGCGGAAGCACGGACTCGAAGCCCGCCACGAGCGTCTGGAAGTCCTTGTTCAACTGCCATTTCGGGAGAGAGATCACATCGAAGCGACTCGCATGCTGCGGATCGGTATGGAGCACCCGGACTGCATCCCGAGTTCCGACACCGACCACAGGAATGCACAACTCATTGCACAGCATCTTGATGGCATTCATCAGCAGCCGCTGCTTCACGGCCGGCCCAATCAGAAGCGAATGCAGTTCCTCAATGATCAGCACCTTGGCTTTGCAGCGCCTGAGCTTGTTGATCGCTTCGTGGCGCAAGACCGTTGCGGTAGCGTTTGCTCTAACGGGTGACCAGAACTGGCTCAGGATCGAGATGTACAGACCCTTCTCGTCGGCACCAGGCGGTGATTCCGCAATCACGATCGGACGCACTGCCTCAGACTCTTCATCAACATAGCCGGTGCCACACAACTTTTCAAAACGGCGGATGATGGTGGTCTTGCCGTTGTTCGAGTCACCAACTAGAAGCAGGTTGGGCATGCGGGGGCGCTTGGGCTTGTTCATCAAGCCGACCAGCGTGTCCATGACGAACTTTGCATGGGAGTACCCAACCCAGCGCGGCTCGTCAAGAAATGCGATGCGCTGCGCATCGGACAGCTCGCACGCATAGCGGAACTGCTCATGCACGTGGTGGTACTTCTTTGGCGAAGGCGGCGCATTAGCGGCTGTCATGCGATGTCATCCGTCGCTGAAACCGAAGTCGCAAGGCCCGATGGAGGCGTCAGCTTGGCCAGAGGTGGTTTGGGTGGCGCATCTTTTGCGAGTGCGCGCCGCTGTGAGGCGAGCGGGTCGGCAGGGTTCACGGCCTTCGCGTGGTCGGCCCTTCGCTGGGCTTCACGCCTGGCCTGCTTGGTCTTCTGCGCGCTGTCCTGGACCATGGCACGCCGCTTGCCGATCGACTGAAATACGGCCTTTTGATCCGAGGGATCAAATCCTGCCTTTTTGATTTCCTCCTTCGCCTTCGTGTACTCCCAGATGCTGCACGCGGGCGCATCTTGGTCGGCCATCGGAATCTTTGAGTAGTGTTTGGTCTCGGGGTCGTAGAACCACAGGCAGCTGATGTCCCGTGGATCCCGCCTGAAAATATGCTTGCGAGCCTCGCCCGTCTCCGGACCTTTGGCGCCAATCCAAAGCCGCAGAACGTCGGCGTAGTAGCGGATGTTGTCCAAACTGACTCCGTCCGCCTGGATCGTGCGCTCGAAGATTGGCAGAAAGTCCAGATACACCGTCATGCGGTCTGCGGGCCTGGCAGGCATACCACGGGGAGGTTGTCCTGCTCCCCCAAAAATCCCGATCTCCCACTTGCGCAAGGGAGGCATGCCCAGCGCCGAATGCTTGCGCCGGTGGTACTCATTGCAGATCAGCATGAGGATCTGCTTTTCGAGCTCCGACTTGGTCATCACGGCCAGGCCTTCGGAGTCGTATTCGCCCTTGTGGGCCACCGAAGAGAATGTCGACCCAGGAAGGTCGTGCAACTCCTTGAGCAGGGTACCCTGGAGCCGCTCGATATGTCCGCCATAGTGCGGCGAGCCCTTCGGTCTGACCGCAAGGTCGATTCCATGAAGAGCGCAAGACTTCTTGAAGCTACCCGACTTGAAGTCAGATCCGTTATCGCTCTTTACCACCTTGGGCCTGCCCCAAACCGGCCACTGAGCCTCGATGCCATGAAGCATCAGCCACTCCTCTTTGGGCAAGATCGCATGGGCCAGGCACATGCCAGATGACGTCATCGAAGGCGCGTCGAAGGACATGTAGTAACCCAGTGTCATCCGACTGAACTCGTCAATCGCGACCGTGAGCCATGGCCTCCCAATGGGCAACCTATGTACATCATCAACGACCATTACATCAAACGGCGTGTGGTCGATCTGAACATGAGAAAGCGGGTACTTGCCGTCAGGTGATACCCCTGGCGTTGGCGAGAATTTGTTCTTTGCCTTCTCCTTCTCGCCACGTCGTCGCATCCGTTCGTACTCTGGAATCCGTTCAATGCGGGCTCTGACGGCGGTTCCGCTGGGCAATTCCATTCCCCGCTCGTGCGCAAGCCGCTGAACTTCCCGGACCGTTTTCTGCGCCGTAGGCCGCTCAGGCGTCAGATGGAAGCCTTCGATCACCTCTTTGATCAGCGCTTCAGCAGCGGCCGAGATGCGACCATTGCCGGTCTTCCACCCTCGCTGGAACGGAACCAGCCCAGAAACCGCATCAAGCGACCGGTAGCGCTGCAACCACCGGTAAACCGTAGCTGGACTGATCCCAAGCTCTTTCGCCCTGTGCTCTACGCTTTCCCTGGACTGAGCCCCAGGCTCCAGAAGCGGTTTGACTGCCGCATATCGGCTTTGGGCGACGCGCCAGTCGTCCTCATCGATTGCGTCAATGTCCACGTCATCCTTCACGTCAGGAGCAGACTCAATCGACTGGAGCTCGCCGATTCTCAGTACCTGAATCCGCCCTGATTCCACGCTCGTAGCCGTGACTGTGTCGAAGTCCAGCACATCGTCGATACGGAACACGCCATCAGGATGCTGAACGAGAGCGCCGCTCTGCACCTCGATACGGCGGCGCGAAGGCGCAAACACCGATTTCATCTCTTCATCAGCGTTCAAGTTAGCGGCCATGGGGCACCCACACTTCCGTCATTTCGCCCAAATCCCTGCCGACATCACAGTCCAGACGCCGGCGGGCGATCAGGTGCCAAATGTGGGCAATACCCCGCGCGCGATAGAGCCCGGGGAAGTGCTTGGCCAAAACATAGTCCACCTTCACTGCACCGCGGTCCCGCACGTCTGCAACGATGGCGTCGCTGTCTTCTCGCTCGACGTCCAGATCGCGGTACTCCTTCAAGAAGGCGATGTTGTCCAGCGCTGAGGTCCTGATGCGATCCTCATCCATGATCTTGAATCGCCACCCGTGCTCAGCAGCATAGCGGCGCGCGGCCTTCCACTTTGGTGACCACTCGCGCCAGTTTTCCTGCCAGTCCTTTTTGGACTTCACCTCCACCAGCAACGGCGGCGGCTCCCATCCGAGCGCGATATCGGAGACTGCGTAGGTCACCAGATAGTCCGGCGTGTACTCAGCATGGCGCCCAGAGTGGGTCACAAAAGGAATCTTGCAAGGCTGGGACAGCAAGGAGGACACCGCGAGCGAGAACTCCTGGCGAAGAACGAAGTCGCGTTCAAGCGGTGACTCATAGGGAACAGGCTCGGATTCGCGCCAGCTGACATGCCCCGTGACATGCCTAGTGTTGATCGGAATGTCGCGAACTGGCCTTCTGGGCCGGGAAGCTTTAACGCCGTCTCGCCTATTTGAAGAACTCAAAGCTATCATCTCAGCTAATGCAGAAATTTTGTCTCACTAATTGCCAGCGTCGCGCTGGCAAGTCATTGAATCATATAGGGGGCGTCTCAGCAATAAGAAAACCCGACAGCGGCTCACCCCCACGGCCCGGCGAGATCTCGCTCGCCCACCATGGCGTCCTTTTTCTCGATGAATTTCCGGAGTACGCCCGCAGTGCGCTGGAAGCCCTGCGCGAGCCGCTGGAGACAGGCCGCATCACCATCGCCCGAGCGGCACAGCGGGCCGAATACCCTGCCCGCTTCCAGCTGGTGGCCGCGATGAACCCCTGCCCTTGCGGCTTTCTCGGCTCCGGCCAGCGCACCTGCCGCTGCACACCCGACCAGGTGGCACGCTACCAGGGCAAGCTCAGCGGCCCGTTGCTGGACCGCATCGATCTGCATGTGGAAGTGCCCGCGCTGCCCCCGGGCGAGCTGCTGCAGGCGCCGCCCGGCGAGGCCACGGCGGCGGTGCGCGAGCGTGGGCTACAGCCTGGGCGCGCAGCGCCAGCACGAGATCGCCACGATGCGCTCGGCGACCCGGCGCGGCGTGCCGATGAGGTTGGTGCGAAAGCCGTCGTTGTATTG